>JASLJD010000015.1 GCA_030152625.1 Erysipelothrix sp. | reverse complement strand
CGTCAAAGTTCAAACATTGGTGACATTGTTGTCGGTACAGTAAAAGAAGCAATTCCTGGCGGCGCTGTTAAAAAAGGCGACGTTGTAAAAGCAGTTGTAGTCCGTTCAAAATATGGTTTACGCCGTGAGAATGGATCATATATTAAATTTGACGAAAATGCAGTTGTCATCTTGCGTGATGACATGACACCTCGTGGTACACGTATTTTCGGACCGGTAGCCCGTGAACTTCGCGATAAGAATTTCATGCGAATTGTTTCATTAGCACCGGAAGTATTATAGGAGGCTCTTATGAAAATTAAACGTGGAGATAAAGTTCAAGTCATAACAGGCTCATATAAGGGTACGATTGGTGAGGTTCTTGCCGTTGATGCAAAAACTGAACGTGTGATTGTCGAAGGTGTAAACTTACGTAAGAAGCACCTTAAACCAACACAAATGAACCCAGATGGTGGCATTGCAGAACAAGAATCATGGATTCATGTTTCAAACGTCATGGCTTATGATGAAAAAGCAAAAGCACCAAGCCGTATTGGTTATGAAATTAAAGATGGAAAGAAAGTTCGCGTCTACAAAAAGACTGGCGCGGAAGTAAAATAAGGAGGTATAGTTTAAAATGAGTCTAAAAGAACACTATCGATCAGAAGTTGTGCCAAGCTTAGTTAAAGAATTTAACTATACTTCTGTCATGCAAGCACCTAAAGTTGAAAAAATTGTTGTCAACATGGGTGTTGGAGATGCAATTAATAATTCACGATTCCTCGATGATGCAGTTGAAGAACTGACATTGATCACTGGTCAAAAACCAGTTGTTACACGTGCTAAGCGTTCTGTTGCGAACTTTAAGTTACGTGAAGACATGCCAATTGGCTGTAAAGTAACGCTTCGTGGACAAAGAATGTATGATTTCTTAGAGAAATTAATCAAAGTTGCTTTACCACGTGTTCGTGATTTCCGTGGAGTAAGTGGAAAATCATTCGATGGTCGTGGAAATTACACACTCGGTGTTAAAGAACAACTTATTTTCCCAGAAATCGACTTTGATAAAGTAAACAAAGTTCGAGGAATGGATATTACGATTGTTACAAGTGCAGAGACAGATCAAGAAGGATATGCATTATTGAAAGAACTCGGCATGCCTTTCAAAAAGGAGGACTTGTAATACATGGCTAAAAAATCAAAAATTGTTCGTAATGAACAACGTAAAGAAACCGTAGCACGCTATGCAGAAAAACGTGCGGAGTTGAAAGAAAAAGGCGATTACATTGGCTTACAAAAATTGCCACGTGATGCTTCACCAACTCGTGTACGTAATCGTGATGCAGTTGATGGACGACCACGCGGATACATCCGTAAATATGGTATGTCACGTCTTCGCTTCCGTGAATTAGCACACAAGGGTCAAATCCCTGGCGTGAAGAAATCAAGCTGGTAATCGAAGGAGGAACTTTTCAAATATGAACGTTACAGATCCAATTGCGGATTTTCTTACTCGTATTCGTAATTCACTGGTTGAAAATCACGAAACAGTAGAAATTCCAGCAAGTAAAGAAAAAGAAGCAATTTCCAGTATTTTGAAAGAAGAAGGTTTCATCCGTGACTATCATGTTACCGGTGAAGGAGCAGCTAGAAGTATTACTTTAGTGCTCAAATATGGACCTAACAATGAAAAAGTTATTACAGGTCTTAAGCGTATTTCAAAACCTGGATTAAGAGTTTACGCAAAAGTTGATGAAATCCCACGCGTCCTAAATGGTTTAGGTATTGCGATTTTATCAACATCAGAAGGTATTATGACAGATAAGCAAGCTCGCCAAAAACATGTTGGTGGCGAAGTTTTAGCTTACGTTTGGTAAGAGAGGAGATACTTCATGTCACGTATCGGAAATAAAGTCATTGTCATTCCCGAAGACGTTGAGGTAACAGTAGAGGAAAATAACCACATTATCGTCAAGGGGCCAAAAGGCGAATTAGAAGATGTCTTAAGTCCAGAACTCAAAATTGAGGTTGACGGTAATGAACTTACTGTATCTCGCCCTAATGACACAAAACGCATTAAACAAATTCATGGTACTACTCGCTCACTTATTGCAAACATGATCGAGGGAGTAACCAAAGGTTATGAAAAAGAATTGGAACTTGTTGGTATCGGGTATCGTGCATCTAAGTCAGGTAACAAGTTAGTCTTAAATGTTGGATACTCACATCCAATTGAATTTGAACTCGAAGACGGAGTCGAAATTGAAGTTCCAAGTGCAACCAGTATTAAAGTTAGCGGAGCAGATAAGCAACGTGTAGGCGCATGGGCAGCTAGCATTCGTGCAGTCCGTAAACCAGAACCTTACTTAGGTAAAGGTATTAAATACAAAGGTGAGCACATCCGTCGTAAAGAAGGAAAAACAGCATCAGCTAAGAAATAGTGGGAAAGGAGAATATAAATTATGGCAAAATATAAATCGAGAAACAGCAAACGAGTTCGTCGTCATGCTCGAGTTCGTCGTAAAGTCAGTGGAACAAGTCAACGCCCACGTCTTAGTGTTTATCGCTCAAGTAAGCATATCTATGCACAACTCGTTGATGATATGGCGCAAGAAACACTGGCATCATCAAGTTCATTACAGTTAAAACTTGAAAATGGCGGCAATATTGAAGCAGCCAAAGAAGTCGGTAAACATCTTGCTGAAGTTGCACAAGAAAAAGGTATTGAATCTGTCGTCTTTGATCGTGGAGGTAACTTATACCATGGTCGTATAAAAGCATTGGCAGAAGCAGCTCGAGAAGCTGGACTAGAGTTTTAAGGAGGATATGATGAGTCGTAGACCAAATAGAAATCGTCGCGATGAATTCGAAGAGCGTGTTATAACAATTAACCGCGTTGCAAAGGTTGTTAAAGGTGGACGTCGATTCCGTTTCTCAGCCCTTGTCGTGGTTGGTGACAAAAAGGGACGCGTAGGATTCGGTCAAGGTACCGCAAACGAAGTTCCAGACGCAATTCGTAAAGCGATTGATAACGCAAAACAAAACTTAATTACAGTCAAACTTGTTGATGGAACAATTCCACACGAAAACATCGGTCGCTTTGGAGCAGGAGAAGTCTTCATGCGTCCAGCATCAGAAGGTACAGGAGTTATTGCTGGTGGTGCTGTTCGTGATATCATGGAGCTTGCCGGTGTTGCAGATGTTTTAACAAAAAACATTGGAACACGTACTCCAATTAACATGGTTCGTGCAACATTTGATGCATTGGAAACAATGCGTACAATTGAAGAAGTTGCTGAATTACGAGGTAAAAAAATCGAAGAGATTCGTTACTAGGAGGCCTTTATGAAACTACATGAATTAAAGTATAACAAAGGTGCTCGTCGTGATCGCAAACGTGTAGGCCGTGGCCACGCAAGTGGGTTTGGAAAAACATCTGGTCGTGGACAAAAAGGTCAAAAAGCTCGTAGCGGTGGCGGAGTACCACTCGGATTCGAAGGTGGACAAACACCACTTTATCTTCGAATTCCAAAACGCGGATTTACTAACTACAACCGCAAGGAATTTTCAATTATTAATCTAGATGATTTAAATCGTTTTGAAGATGATTCAACGGTTACAATAGATACACTACAAGAAGCAGGTCTTGTTAAAAATGTACGTGATGGTGTGAAGGTTTTAGGACAAGGTAAACTTGAAAAGAAACTTCATGTTGTTGCGAATGCATTCTCAAAATCTGCACAAACAGAAATCGAAAAAATGGGTGGAAAAGTTGAGGTGATTTAATGCGATTTCTTACTGATTTATTTAAAAATGAAGAAATCAGGCAGAGGATCTTTTTCACCCTTGCGATGCTGCTAGTTTATCGCCTTGGAGCAATTATTCCAGTTCCGAATGTAGACAGTGTCAAACTTGCAGCAATGATGTCTGGGACTGAAGGGAACAGCCTTTTAGGTATGATGAATATCTTAGGTGGTGGAGCGATTCAATCCTTCTCCATCTTTTCCTTAGGTGTTGGACCTTATATTACTGCATCCATTATTATTCAATTACTTTCGATGGATGTTATCCCATACTTAACAGAATTAAGCAAATCAGGTCAAAAAGGTCGTATGCAATTAGACAAAATCACTCGTTATTTAGGAGTTGTTTTGGCATATGTGCAAGCAATTGGCCTTATTATGATATTTAATAATCAATATGATATTTTAATTGATAGCAGCAAAGGAAGTTATTTCTTTATGGGGACCGTGATGGCAGCAGGAACCATGTTCCTTCTCTGGCTCGGAGACCAAATGACGGCTAAAGGTGTTGGAAATGGACTATCCATGATTATTTTCGCAGGGATTGTTTCCTCGTTACCAACAACATTTGTCAATACTTTCCAAGTTTTGACAGCCAATGATACAGCAAGAGGATTTTTACTTTTTGCTCTCTTTGTTCTCTCATATTTAGCCATCATTTTATTGGTTGTGTTTATGAACCAAGCTGTTCGTAAAATCTCAATACAATATACTTCCAGTTCGGGTGGTACTGTTTATGGGAAAAACATGAGTCATTTACCGTTGATGATCAACTCAGCAAGCGTTGTGCCAGTTATCTTTGCAAGTGCAATGATGAATGCACCGATCATTATTTCAAGTTGGGTCAATCCAAATGGTAAAGTCTACAGTTTCTTAACGAAGTATTTATCCATGGCGAACCCTCATTGGGTATCAATTATTGTATATGCTTTATTAATCATTTTCTTTACATTCTTCTATGCTCACTTACAGGTTGATCCTGAGAAGTTAGCAGAAGATTTCGCAAAAAATGGTTCGTATATTCCAGGCATTCGTCCTGGGAAAGATACCGAACGCCATATCAGCGTTATTCTCAATCGAATTACTGTTTTAGGAGCAGCGTTCTTGACCTTTATTGCGCTGTTACCGTACGTATTAACAATGGTAACTTCGATTCCAACTTCAACAGCACCAGGTGGTACTGGAATTATTATTGTTGTTGGTGTTGCCCTTGAAACGGTCAAGGAATTAAAAGGTAGAATGACACAGCGTTCATACAAAGGTTTATTCAACTAGTGATAGGAGGACATATGAATTTATTAATTATGGGTCCTGCTGGCAGTGGAAAAGGAACCGTTTCTTCGGGGATTGTCGAAAACTTTAAACTTACGCACATTTCAACAGGTGATATGTTTCGAGAAGCTATCGCAAACAAAACACCTGTTGGAATTGAAGCGAAAGAGTATTTAGATAAAGGAAAGTTGGTTCCCGATGATGTAACCAATCGTCTTGTCGAAGAGCGTTTAAACCAAGAACGATTTGAACATGGTTATTTGCTTGACGGGTTCCCAAGAAATCTCGCTCAAGCAGAGGCTCTTGAAGAGATAACAGATCAAGAACATTTAAAGATTGACTTAGTCTTGCATTTAGATGTTGCTGAAGAGGAACTAATTCGTCGTATAACAGGACGTCGTTTATGTAAGGAATGCGGTGCAATCTATCACATCGATCATCACCCATCTCAAAAAGAAGGCGTTTGTGATCGATGCAATGGGGAACTCTATCAGCGAAGTGATGATACGGAAGAGAAATTTAAAGTTCGTCATGAAGCTTATTTAGAGCAAACTCAACCCGTCATCGATTTCTATCGTAAAAAGGGTTTAGTTCAAGACATTGATGGTGGTCAAGAACCTGAAGCGGTTATGAATGATGTTCTTAAGACATTGGAGGCAGTAAAATGATCGAAACCAAGTCAGAACGCGAATTAGATTTGATGCGCCGGGCAGGTGAAATTGCTTTTAATGCACAAGAAATTGTCAAGGAAGCAATTAAACCAGGTGTTTCGACGAAAGAATTGGATCAATTGGCTTATAATTATATTTTGAGCCAAGGGGCCAAACCAGCGTTCTTGGGTTATGAAGGATTTGAGGGTTCGATTTGTGCTTCTGTGAATGAAGAACTCGTGCATGGTATTCCTCGTTCAGATGTCATTCTTAAAGAAGGCGACATAATTTCAATTGATGTAGGTGCAATTTACAAAGGTTATTACAGTGATCATGCTTGGACATATCCAGTCGGTAAAATTAGCGAAGAAGCGCAACATCTTTTAGATGTGACCGAAGAAGCACTTTTTGCTGGTATTGAACAAGCGGTGGCTGGGAATCGGGTCGGAGACATTGGTCATGCTATTATGGAGGTTGTTCAACCTCACGCTTATGGCTTACCGATCGAATACACAGGTCATGGTGTCGGGCGTACAATGCATGAAGCACCTTATGTACCGAATGTCGGCATTCCAAACAAAGGGGTTCGTTTAAGAAAAAATATGGTGATTGCGATTGAGCCAATGGTTCAACTCGGAACCCATAAGACGAAAACTCTGGATGATGATTGGACCGTTATTTCTGCGGATCGATCGCTTACAGCCCATTTTGAACATACAGTCGCAATTTATGAGGATGGATATGAGATACTTACAAGAACAAAGGAGGCTTATAAGCACGAATGAGTAAAGAAGATGTCATTGAAGTAGAAGGTGTTGTCGTAGACACACTACCGGGTGCGAAGTTCCAAGTAGAACTCGAAAACGGTCATGAAATTTTGGCTCACGTATCTGGTAAAATCCGTATGAATTACATTCGCATTTTACCAGGCGATCGCGTAACCGTTGAAATTTCACCTTACGATTTATCACGTGGGCGCATAACATTCAGACATAAATAATTGTTTTAGGAGGAAAAACGATGAAAGTAAGACCATCAGTAAAACCTATGTGCGAAAAATGTAGAGTTATTCGCCGTAAGGGTAGAGTTATGATTATTTGTGAAAACCCAAAACACAAACAAAGACAAGGATAGGAGGATTTCTTTAATGGCTCGTATAGCAGGAGTGGATATTCCACGTAATAAACGTGTTGTTATTTCATTGACATATATTTATGGAATTGGAAAGCCAACAGCACAAAAGATTTTAGCGGAAGCAAATATCGATGAAGATATTCGTGTAGAAGATCTCAGCGATGAGCAAATCGCAGTAATTCGTCGTGAAGTCGACAAATATCAAGTAGAAGGTGACTTACGTCGTGAAGTTAGCTTAGACATTAAACGTCTCATGGAAATCGGTAGTTATCGCGGGATGCGTCATCGTCGCGGTTTACCAGTTCGTGGACAAAGAACACGCACAAATGCACGTTCACGCAAAGGCGGACGTCGTCGTGTAGTACGTAAGAGAAAATAAATAGGAGGAAATCGTAATGGCAAAGACAAGAGTTACTCGTAGAAAACGTCGTGTACGTAAAAATGTTGCGCGAGGTATTGCGCACGTTCATTCTACATTTAATAATACAATCGTCTCCATCTCAGATGAGAATGGAAACGTCTTAGCATGGTCAAGTGCCGGAGCATTGGGCTTCAAGGGTTCACGTAAATCAACCCCATATGCAGCTCAATTAGCAGCAGAAGCAGCAGCACGTGCAGCAGTGGAGCACGGCATGAAAACTGTTTCTGTAGAGGTTAGAGGACCTGGCCCTGGTCGTGAATCAGCAGTTCGTTCATTACAAGTTGCTGGTTTAGATATTAGCTCGATTAAGGATGTAACACCGGTTCCACATAATGGATGCCGTCCACCAAAACGTCCACGTGGGTAATCAAGTATATGAACTAAATAAGGAGGTATTCATAGATGAACAAGTTTGAGCGTGCAGAATTTAAAATTGAAGAGTTTGATGAGACAGATCACTACGGAAAATTTGAAATTGCTCCTTTAGAACGTGGTTTTGGCTTGACGATTGGTAATGCGCTTCGTCGTGTTCTATTATCGTCATTACCGGGTGCGGCAGTTTACGCGATTAAAATTGATGGAGTCTATCATGAATTCACATCAATTGATGGCGTAGGCGAGGATGTAACCGGCATCGTTTTAAATGTGAAAGATTTAATTTTGAATATAGAAGATGAAGAGGACTATACTCTCAGAATCTCAGAAAAAGGTCCGAAAGTGGTAACCGCAGCAGATGTTGAATGTCCAGCAGGTGTTGAAATCATTAACAAGGACCATATTATCGCGACGCTCGCAGAAGGTGGCGTGCTCGAAATGGAAATGAGAGCTCGCCGTGGTCGAGGTTACGTAAGTTCTGAAGACAATAAGGAACTGTTCCAAAGCTCTTCACAAGAAATTGGCACGATCTATACTGATTCTATTTATACTCCAATTGAACGAGTAAAGTATCATGTTGAACCGACACGTGTAGGACAAGATTCCAATTATGATCTCTTAAGCATGGAAATTTGGACCGATGGCTCAGTAGAACCCCAGGTCGCACTTGCAACAGCATCAAAAATACTCATGGACCATCTAGAGCAAATTGTTGCGATTAAAGATGAGGTTTACGAAAGTGAATCCGTGATTAAAGAAGCTGTTACAGAAGTTGAAAATCCAATGGCAAGCATGATGATCGAAGATCTTGACTTATCAGTTCGTTCATATAACTGCTTGAAACGAGCAGGTATTCAGACTGTTGAAGAATTAACTCAGAAAACAGAAGAAGAAATGATGCGTATTCGAAATCTTGGTAAAAAATCTCTTAAAGAAGTTAAAGACAAACTCTTTGAACTCGGCTTAGAGTTTAAAGCATAAGAATAGGAGGAAATAGGATGGGATATCGTAAATTAGGTCGTGATTCGGCTCACCGTAAGGCACTACTTCGTAATCTTGCAACGAGCTTAATTATTCACGAACAAATCGAAACTACAGAAAAGAAAGCAATGGAACTGCGTTCTTACGCTGATAAACTCGTAACATTAGCAAAACGCAATGATCTCCATGCACGTCGTCAAGCATCAAAGCTATTATTTAATGCAGTTGACGAGAACAATGAAGCAGTTATCAAAAAATTATTTGATGAGATTGGTCCACGTTATGAAGAACGTAACGGTGGCTATACTCGCGTCATTAAAGTTCAAAAACGTCGCGGTGACGCAGCTGACATGGCAATTGTTCAATTTGTATAATCATAGGCCGCCTTTTTAGGCGGCTTTTTTGTAAGGAGGTTCGAAATGAGAAAATTAGGTATTTCAATATACCCAGATAAAAGCAGCGTTGATGAAATGAAGGCTTATATTGAGAAAGCTGCCAATTATGGTTTTTCACGTATTTTCACTAATTTGCTTCAAGTCGATGAGGGTCAAACAAAAGAAGAAATTAAAAATGACTTTAGAGAAGTGAATCAATTTGCAAAAGAAAAAGGGTTTATGATTATTGTTGATGTAAGTCCAAGGGTTTTTAAAGATCTTGACATTAGCTATGATGACTTATCATTTTTTAAAGAAATTTATGCAGATGGAATTCGTCTTGATTTAGGTTATGGTGGTTTTGAAGAAGCAAGCATGACTTATAATCCGGAGGATCTTATGATTGAGTTGAATATGAGTCGTGACACACATTATATTGATAATATTATGGACTATCTTCCTAACCAATATAATTTGATTGCTTGCCATAACTTTTATCCTCACCCATACACAGGATTAAGTGATGAACTTTTTGAAAAAACAAGTCGTAAATTTAAGCATTATGGATTGAGAACGGCTGCATTTGTTTCAAGTCAAAACCCAAAAGCTTTTGGTCCGTGGCCAGTTGATGAGGGGATTGTCACATTAGAACGTCATCGTGACTTAGCTTTAGTAAGTCAGGTGAAAGATTTCATTTCAATGAATCTTGTCGATGACATTATTATCTCGAACTTTCCAGCAAGTGATGCTGAGTTTGAAGCAATCTCAAAACTGGATTTGAATATTGTCAGTTTGGCTGTCCAAGTACATCCTCAAACCCCCACTCTGGAACAAAAAATTATGTTTGAAGAACCGCATTATCATCGCGGTGATGCAGGCGATTATTTAATTCGTTCAACGATGTCACGTGTAAAATATAAAGGTGAAAACTTTCCGATCTTTAATGCACCTGAATGGATTGAGAAGGGTGATGTCATTGTGGAGTCAAGTGAATACGGGCACTATGCCGGAGAGCTTCAAATCGCTCGGACTCGTATGAAAAACACTGGACGTTCCAATGTGGTAGGGCGTGTTATTGATGAGGAAATGTTTTTATTAGATGCTTTAAAACCATGGCAACGATTCACATTGGAGCGCATAAAATGAAGCTTCAATATCTTCTTGGTGTGGATGCAGGAGGAACTTCGACCAGTTATTGTTTATATGATTTCCTGGGAAATAAACTTGCGGAATATTCGGGAAAAAGCATCCATTTCATGCAGTATGATCAAAAGACAATTCAGGAACGCTTAAAAGAAGCGAAAAGTTTTTTCGAAGCAAACTATTCTTTCGATGAAATTTTTGTAGCAATGGGGATCGGTGGTTATGGACAAGATCCGAAAGTTCGTGCTTATATTGAAAGCTTGATTCACCCTGTTTTCCCCAATGCAGTATTGAAAAGTGATGCGGAGTTTGCCATGATTTCAGCTTTAGATGGCAAGGATGGCATCTATCTTATTTCTGGAACAGGCTCAATAGCGTTTAGAAAAGAAGGCGAAGATTTATCTCGTCAGGGGGGCTTTGGTTATCTTTTGGCTGATGAAGGCAGTGGTTTTTGGATTGGAAGGAAAATTTTAGAGCGCTTTACACAGGAAGCAGATGGGCGACAGGCAAAAACGGATTTGTATGAGACGATGATGCGAGAGTTTTCTTTATCCAGTCCTTATGATTTGATTGCCTTAGTGAGTGAACAACAAGAGGAATATCGTCATTGGGTTGCATCACTGAGTGCTCTTTTTTCAGAAGTTGAAGGTGCTAAGGAAATTTATCAATCTGCCGGCAAGGAATTAGCCCAATTAGTGAATGGATTTCATGCAGAAGAAAAGACCCAAGTAGCTTTAGGCGGCTCTGTTTTACTTAAAAATAAAGTTGTAAGGGATAGTTTAGAAAAACATCTGGATGATCTTTATGTTCTAAGTGAAAGTCAAAATGATGTGGAATGGGCCGTATCGTACATATACAAAAGCAGCAAATTATGCTAGAATGAGAATATAGAAAGGGAGGCCCGTTATGAAAAAATTACTTTCCATCGTAGCGATCGGGGCAGCAGTCGGTGCCGCGGCATATGCAGTCAATCGTAAAAACGAAAAGCATGTCGAAGAAACCCTTGAAGCCCTGGATGAAATCAGTGCATCAGCAGAAGAAGCTGTCAATAAGCTTGCTGAAGAAGTACAAAATGAAGAAGCTTAGTTGAGACTAAGCTTCTTTTCAAATCAAAGGAGAATGACAATGAAAGATCAATTACTCAAGCGACTCGTTCGTTATTGTAAAATAAATACGCGTTCAGATGCTAAGTCAAGTTCGGTGCCATCCACTGAAAGACAGTTTGACTTAGCAAAAATTTTGTTTAGGGAAGCTCAAGCAATTGGCTTGGAAGAAGTTCATATGGACCAGTATGGTATTGTGACAGCGACACTTCCTTCCAATATCGATTATGAGGTCCCAACAATTGCCTTTTTGGCACATATGGATACAGCCGATTATGAATCGGAAAATGTTCAACCCAAGGTAATTGAAAATTATGATGGTAAAGATCTCATCTTAAATGAAGAAAAAAATATAATTACTCGTGTTGAAGATTTTCCGAATTTAAAAGAACATCGAGGAAAAACACTTATTGTTACGGATGGGACAACACTTTTAGGAGCAGATAATAAAGCGGGTATTGCGGAAATTATGACAGCAATGGAATATTTGCTTGAACACCCAGAAATTCCTCACGGTGAAATTCGCGTTGCCTTCACCATCGATGAAGAAATCGGAACAGGAGCACAGTATTTGGACTTGGAAGATCTGAATGCAGATTTTGCCTACACTGTTGATGGTGGCGACTTGGGAAGTTTTGAATATGAAAACTTTAACGCTGCTTCAGCTGAAATCGTGATTTCAGGCTTGAGTGTTCACCCAGGTTCTGCCAAGAATACCATGATCAATTCATTGCTTATAGCGCATGAACTCTTTGCGATGCTTCCTGCAAAAGCTCGCCCTGAACACACGGAAGGTTATGAAGGTTTTTATCTCCTTGATCAATTGAATGGCAATGTAGATGAAACAGTGATGAGTCTTATTATTCGTGATCATGATCGCAGTGCTTTCGAAGCAAAGAAAGCTCATCTTAAATCAGTTGTAGAATTTTTAAATAAACGATACAATGGAGAATGGATTGATCTTCAAATTGAAGACAGTTATTACAATATGCGTGAAGTAATAGAAAAAGATATGAGTGTTGTCGACTTAGCATTGGCTGCTATGAAGCATCTTGATATTGAACCGAAAGTTGAACCGATTCGTGGAGGTACCGATGGAGCAACCCTCTCACAAAAAGGATTGCCTTGCCCCAATATATTTACCGGTGGCGAAAACTTTCATGGGCCTCATGAATTTGCTGTTTTGGAAACAATGGAAAAGTCGAGTCAAGTGATTGTTAAGATAGCGGAGTTAAACGCTCATTTTGAGGAGTGACAAAGTGAAACTTTTGGATGTTAAAAATCTGAGTTTTTCATATGATGGCGAAAAAGATGTTTTAAGGGATATCAATTTTTCAATTCAAGAGGGAGACTATGTCAGTATTATCGGTCATAATGGATCGGGGAAGTCAACCTTAGCGAAACTCTTAATTGGGCTTTTAAAAGCACAAAAAGGTGAAATAAAAATCGGAGATATGCTTTTGAATGAGGAAAATGTCTACGATGTTCGTGAACACATTGCAATCGTTTTTCAAAATCCTGATAATCAGTTTATTGGTTCAACCGTGCGTGATGATATTGCTTTCGGCCTTGAAAATCGTTGTGTCCCATCAGATGAGATGGATGCGATTATTGAAGAAGCTGCCACAAAAGTTGGGATGGAAGATTTTTTAGATCATGAACCCAGTAAGCTCAGTGGCGGGCAGAAACAACGCGTTGCCATTGCGGGTGTTCTAGCGATGAAACCCGATATACTGATTTTAGATGAAGCGACCAGCATGTTAGATCCTCAAGGTCGCCAAGAAGTGAACGATTTAGTGCATGATCTTCGAAAAGAAAAAGCAGTAACGATTTTATCGATTACTCATGATATCGAAGAAGTCGTGAACAGTGATCAAGTTTTGGTTCTTAACGAGGGTCGCCTTCGCCTAAAAGGTCGACCAGAAGAGGTTTTAACGAAGGTGAATCGAATGAAAAGATTTTCTTTGGATGTTCCCTTCTCTTTGAAATTACATGAAGCTTTAGCTAAAAAAGGGATTCGTCTCGAAGAAAAGTTTCAATTAGAAAGTATGGTGGAAGAAATATGTCAATTGAATTCGAAAAAATAAGTTTTGAATACAGTCCAGACACCCCATTTGCCCATCATGCTTTATGTGATATCTCTTTGAAGCTTGAAGAGCATGCTTTAACGGCGGTTGTAGGAAAAACTGGAAGTGGGAAATCGACCTTAGTACAGCATCTCAACGCACTTCTTTTACCCAGTGAAGGAAAAGTTCGTGTCTACGAACATGAAATAGTTGCGGGAGAAAAACCGAAGGGCTTGAAAAAATTAAGGGCACGAGTTGGCTTGGTTTTTCAATTTCCTGAAATGCAATTATTTGAAGAGACAGTTTATCGAGATGTGTGTTTTGGGCCAAAGAATTTTGGTTTTTCCGAGGACGAAATGCATCAAAATGTACAAGAAGCTTTACATCTTGTAGGAATTGGTCCTGAGCTTTGGGAACGATCTCCCTTGGATCTTTCAGGAGGTCAAAAGCGTCGAGTTGCCATTGC
>JASLJD010000146.1 GCA_030152625.1 Erysipelothrix sp. | reverse complement strand
GCTGGATTACCAAGTGGAATATCTTTCCCTTCATAATGCAGTGTTGAAGAATGGCTTGCGAAAACAAGCTCAACTGTTCCAAAGTCAAATTCATATTTACCGCCGATATTGAGCCCAAAACTCTTTAAGCCTAAATTTTCAAGGAAGTCAGCAATTTCAACGCTTGAAACAACGAGAGCGTCATTTCTTCTTGCTAAGTCAATGGTGTCTCCAAAATGATCATTGTGGGCGTGAGTAAGTAAAATCACATCAATTTCCAAAGTATTCACATCAAGATCCGATGCGGGGTTATCTGATATAAAAGGGTCAATAATTATTTTCTTGTCTAAATCTGTTTCAATTAAAATGCAAGAGTGTCCATGCCATGAAATTTTCATGAGTATCCCTCCTGTCCTTATTATAGCATAGCCTTTTTCTTGAAATAAAATAATTTAGAGAGTATAATATTTATGTTAGGTGCGCCTAACTAGGAGGTTTTATCAAATGATGTCACCCAATCGAGAAGATTATATAAAAACAATTTTTAATCAAAACGAGAAAAATATCATGCTAAATAATAAACGTCTTGCAGAACTGTTGGACGTTTCTCCAGCATCCACCAGCGAGATGATTCGTAAGTTGGTTGAAAGCGGTCATGTAGAAAGAAGCAGTCAGAAAGGTTTAAGTTTAACTGAAAAAGGACGGGCAGAGGCAGAAGTTCTCGTTCAAAAGCATCGTCTATGGGAAGTGTTTTTGGTTGAGTATTTAGGTTATTCGTGGACTGAAGTTCACGATGATGCTGAGATCTTAGAACACAGTACATCAGACAAGCTAGCTCGCCGACTTAATCATTTTTTGAATTATCCTAAAACCTGCCCTCATGGTGAAATCATTTATGGTAATGTGTCGAATTATCATGACCAAACGATTCCTATGAGTGAGTTAATGGTCGGTGAAAAAGCAAGGATTGTACGTGTTCGCGATACAGCAGAATTGTTAGAATATTTGGAAATGATTAATTTAAATTTAGAGGATCATTTTATCTTAAAAAACAAGCTTCCTTATGAAGGACCTTATGTTTTGAAAAGAGGCGATGAGAAGCTTGAAGTGAGTGAACGTGCCTCTCATGATATTTATGTTGAACGTATTCCTGAATAGATGTGCTATAATTATGACATCGATCAGGTGATAAACATGGAAATTTCATTTTTAAAATGGTTGCAAAGTGTTCGAACGCCTTTTTGGGACTCTTTTTTCAAATTTTATACTCGCTTAGGTGATCATGGGGAACTATGGATTTTCTTCATTCTCTATTTTTTCTTCATAAAAAAAGATCGTGATACAGGTATTTTAGCGGGTGTATCCTTTGTGATTGAAGTTATTCTTATCAGTTTAATTTTAAAACCAATCTTTAGTCGGCCACGTCCATTTCTTAAAGAGACAATGGAACTTATTATAAAAATACCCCATGGGAGTTCGTTTCCTTCTGGTCATAGTGCCAGTTCCTTTGCTGTTGCAAGTTTATTCTTTTTTCAAGATGTCAAACATCGCTGGTTTTATCTTGTTTTAGCGACTTTGATGGCATTTTCTCGATTGTATCTTTTTGTGCATTATCCAAGTGATGTTTTTGTAGGATCACTTTTAGGTATAGCAATTGCTTATCTTGTGTTTAGGTATCAGGATAAAATTCTGGGCTTGTTTTATCATTTTTTTGAAAAATTTAATTTACCGTTCAAAAGAGATCTTTCATAAAAGGTCTCTTTTTTATTAAAAAAGCTTAGATCCTAAGATCTAAGCTTTGTTTTTTATATTAATGGTGGAGATGGCGAGATTCGAACTCGCGTCCAGGAAATGCCCCCCATTCGGATGTCTACAGTTTAGTTGTTTTCTATTTTACATCAAAGGTCGAGAAAACAACAAAGCTCCCTTTGATATGCTCTAAGTTTTTCGAGCATGCTATCGAGCATAACATGCCTTATCCCTTGTTTGGTTTGTGTTGATTTCAATTGTCCAAAGGCAAACGCATGAAATCATGCTGCAACTATGTTAGTTTACGCAGCGAATGCAAAGTTATTATTTGCAGTTAATTAGTTTGGCTGTAGGAAGCCACCCACTGCAGTCCGAATCAGACTAGATCCTGTCGATACCAAGTCATCCCCGCACCTTGATTATATGGAAAAGAAAGGCTAAAGTCAAACGGTATTCCTATGTTATACTAAGATAAAGACAATAGGAAGGATGGTAAAATGGCTAAAGCAGTTTATTGGCAAAAAGATTTTGAAATAGATGCTGACTTAAACAAAGAGGTATGGAAAAAAGCACAATGGTCTCCACGTTTTGTTGATGTTATCGGCGGAACACCGGCTATCTATGATACTCGAAGCGCCTTGGCTTGGAATGAAGAATATCTTTATATTGCTTTTTATGCAGAATCTCCCTACCCCAAAGCAAGTATGAAAGATGATGGTGATCTTCTTTGGTTCGATAATGATATTGAAGTTTTTATTGATGGTGGCGATACATATTATGAATTACAAGTGAATGCTTATAACACAATTTATGAAGCTTTTTATATTTGGCGAGATGCTTACAAAGAAAATCCTCTTTTTAGACAGCAAAAAGAATTTGATGTGATTGAAAATGATGCGCGTGTTTTTGGTGGAAACCATGATCGAAGTGGCTTGAATTTTTGGAATGGGAGTCATCCGAGAGGAAATCGATGGGCATTTTTAAATTGGCATATGGAAGGTCTTGAAACAGCTGTTAAGGTGGATGGCTATCTCAATGATGATGAGAACACTTCTCAAAGTGTTCAGTATGAAATTAAAATACCTTGGAAGAGCATGAAATGGTTAGCTCTAGATCGAACACTTCCTCCTCAGGAAGGGGATATTTGGAAAATATTTTTAGCAAGGTATGAAAATTTGAGAATCAATGGTCGGGTCGAAGCAGTTGGTTGGTCTTGGGATCCGATTGGAACAGACGATAATCATCGCCCTGAACTCTTTACTCCTGTCAAATTTGTAAAATAAAAAAGTTGGTCTTGGCCAACTTTTTTATTTGAGATAGTGATTCATCCAAGCTGTAATTTCTTCAAGACGCTTGATGCGGGCTTTGGGTCTTCCGCTTCGAGACAAGTCGTGATTTTCCCCCTTAAACCAAACAAATCGAGTCTCAACACCTTGCTCTTTAACCACGGTGTAGAGCTGCATTGCTTGTTCAATAGGGCAACGATAATCTTGATCTGAATGGATGAAAAGAAGAGGTGTTTGAATATTCATGGCATGTTTGAGGGGTGATTGCTCCCACATGCTTTCTAAATCAGTGAAAGGATTTGCATCTGTTTGGTCCTGTGCAAAGTAATAACCAATATCGGATGTACCGTAAAAGGAAATCCAATTTGAGATACTTCTTTGTGTTGCTGCGGCAGCGAAACGATCTGTGTGGCTAACAATCCAGTTTGTCATAAAGCCACCATAAGAACCACCGGTAACGCCGATTCTTTTTTCATCGATTGGAAACTCTTCAATCACTTTATCGGTAAAGACCATAAGGTCATCATAATCGATACTTCCATATTTCCCACGAATATCAGCAAATTCATTACCATAAGCATCGCCACCACGGGGGTTGGCAAAAAAGACAAAGTATCCTTCGCTAGCCCAAACTTGCATTTCATGATAAAAAACATCGGAGTAGATGGTTTTGGGTCCCCCATGAATATCAAGAATTGCAGGATATGTTTCTCCTTCTTGGTAATTATGAGGATATATAATCCATCCATCCAGTTTTTGTCCATCGTTTTCATAGCGAATATGTTGTGGAATGGAAATAAATTTATCTTGCAAAGCTTCTTCGTTAAACTCTGAAATCAGTTCAAGTTTTTTACTTTCGATATTGTAATGATAAAGTTCTTGTAAACGATTGTTTTGTAAAGCGATAGCGATAATGTCGTTTTGAAAAGGAATCCAAGCATCGATACTTCCCTTTGATGCATAGACCACTTCTACTTTTTCACCATCGAAAGCATAAACACGATTATAATAATGATAAGATCCGGTGAAATAGAAAGCATTGTCGCTAAGATATGTTGTTGGATTAGCGCCAAAACGCACATCACTTCCAATGGATGGCCACATACTGAGGCCGAAATCACAGACTTTTACGAAGTCCCCGTCACGAAATTCATAAAAATCAGCATTTTGGTTGACACCATGTTCGCGCTTTGATGAAGCACTGACATAAAGACGATCATTTAAAGGAATTAAATTTCCAATAGAGAGTTCTTTTTGCGCACTTAATAGTAGCAAGTCTTTTTCTTCCATATCGATACTGTATAGTTTTGGATAAAAATCGAAGACCTCAATATTATCATCGGCACTGAAGTATAATTTTTTCTTGTCTTGGCTAAGGCTGTATGAAAAGACATTGAGCTTATCGGGTGTTAGAGGCTCATAAGTGTTTTCTTCTAAGTCAATGAAAAAGAGCTGGTTAATTTTCCCTTGGGAAAAACCTGCACCATTGGATTGAAAAGGGATGGTTTCAATGATTTCAAACAAACTTTCATCATAATCTTCTTTATGTGGATTATGGTAAACATTTGCGATAAATTGTCCCTCTTTTTCAAGCCTTTCGAGTCTAGAAAATTGATAAGGCACGGTGTATTCTTTTTCACATTCTTTTGTTTGAAGATTGATTTTCT
>JASLJD010000103.1 GCA_030152625.1 Erysipelothrix sp. | reverse complement strand
GCAATTTTTTATGCTTTCAACACTTTTCAAAAACAAACCACACTTTTAGAACTCAGTGAAATGCAAAAAGTTATGATGAAAACTACAGAGACGGTGATTGTTGTTTTTAGTTTTATTGTTGCCTTTATTTTTGCTTTATTGATTCTTTATGCGAATCAATTTTTAATTAAACGTCGTAAAAAAGAGTTTGGGACTTATATACTTTTGGGTATGTCTGAAAAACAAGTCGGAAGAATTATCTTTATTGAAACGGTTCTTGTTGCGCTTTTATCACTCTTTCTGGGTCTTGTTTTAGGTTTAATGCTCAGTCAATTAGCAGTCTTTGTAACAGCGAGAATACTCTCGGCAAATGTAGAGTTTGAGTTTATCTTTTCAAAAAGAGCCTTGTTGATATCGGTACCGACCTATGTGCTTATGTTTCTTTTCTCAGTATTGTTAAATCAACACTCTATACGAAAACTTGAACTGATTGACTTACTCTACGCTGAAAAGAAAAATGAAGACTTTAGCAAAATGAAAGGTGTTTTCTCGATACTGGTTTTTATTTTATCAGTAATAATGATTGCCTATGCCTATGGGAAAGCTCTGAAGCCTTTTGAACTTTTTTATTCCTTTGGAAAAATTATGTTTTCAGGGATTGCAGGGACTTATCTTCTTTTTGCTTCGGTATCTGTTTTTCTATTAAGACTCATGCAAAAAATGCCACAGTATTATTTTAAAGGCTTGAACCCCTTTGTTTTTAGACAAATTAATAGCAAGATTAAATCCAGTTATAAAAGTATGGCAACAGTCAGTTTACTTCTTTTGTTTTCGATTGTACCGCTTTTAGGAGCAAGTAATCTTAATCAAGTCATCAGGGAAAGAACAGAAATTTTAGCACCTTATCAAGTCAGTATTTTTCGTTATGGTGATGCTTTTCAAGAAAACATCTTAGAAAAAGTTCAAAGTTTTGATGAAAATTATGAGCTCATCACAGTTTATCGAAGTGAAGAAACCCTTGAGAGTCTTTCCCAGTTTATAGAAATTGTCCATAACGATTTCAATCCCAATGAGGTATCGCTTTATTTGATGGCTTCATCCGAATACAATCAGATGTTGTTGAAAAACAATCAAAAGCCGTTATCGCTTGCAAGGGATGAGCTTTATTTATACCATATGCACGATGGCGTGCAAAACATTCAAGTTTCCGCATTTCGTATCGACAAGAAGCAAGAGGATGCAGACAAATACTTTAACTTTGATGGAAAACGCTTCAAAATGAAATCAATGCAATCTGATCAAACAATCAATTTTAGAAACACTATCGACAACAGTCCTATTTTAATTATGAATGACCTCAGCTTGGAAGAAATTTCAAAAAAAGAGCTTGAATATCAAGTGATTAACAGTGACATGTCGGATCAAAAAATTATTGAATTGCAAGCAAGTATCGGAGAGATGGGTGAAGCAGATAGTTTTATTCAAGATCGCAGCTCAATTTCAGACACAATGATGGGCGTTCAAATGCTTTTTGCTTACATTGCTTTTTACCTTGGGACTGTCTTTCTTTTATCTTCAGCTTCAGTCTTAGCCTTACAACAACTTTCCGAAACAGATGATAATATCGAGCGCTATCGAATCTTGTCGCAACTTGGCGTTAGTACAAAAATGCTTCAACAAGCGCTTCAAAAACAAATTCGTATTTATTTTGCGATACCGATGCTCGTGGCTTTGTTGCACAGCTATTTTGGACTCAAAGCTTTTGGCATAAACTTTGAACGCTTAGGCCTTGCGGAAATCAGCTTTGAAAAGAGTCTTCCTGTTTTATCTTTGATTCTAATTTTTTATTTTCTTTATTATCGTTTTACATATCATGAAAGCAAAGCGATACTCAAAAGATCGATTGATGCTTAAGTATGGTCTAATATTCTTAGATAGAAAGCAGGGGTTGCCATGATGATTGGCACAACAGCGACAGTAGAAGATTGAAGAATCCTTGATTATAAAGAGATTGTTTTTGGAGAAGTGATTGTAGCTGTCCATATGTTTAAAAGTCTCAATTCAGGTTTTCGAGATATCTTTGGAGGATGTTCTCGGGATTTTGAAAGTAAGAGAGCAAGCTTGAGAAGAAATGAGTGATAGCTCCTCATTTTAGGAGCTGATGCTATTGTTGTCCACATGGACTATGAAATTTCAGGAGAACACAATGGTTTCTTAGTGCTTATCTACAGCAATGCGGCTGTTTCTTTAGATTAGAATAAGGTAAAAACTCTCAGAAATGGATCTGAGAGTTTTTTTTAATCTCGATGTTTCCAGAACGCCAAGTTTGTGAAATCAACAACAAAGTTAACAATAACACAAAATTTTCACAAAGGGTTAAAAACAAGCAATAAAAGATTAATCATCGATTAAGCCGCTAAACAAGCCACATTTATCGTTTTTAAATGGTTTTAAATAATTTTTTAGATTTTTTAATGTCTGTGAAAGCATGGCAAAGGACGATAATATCGTTTGACCATCAAAGTTGAAACATGGTAAATTGCTTATACGTCCGTCAGAGGATGTACAGTTCATTTTCAGATATGGAGGAAAAAATATGGAGAAGATGAGTACAAAAGAGTTTTTTAATAAGATTCTCAATGGCGCGGCCATGGGGATTGTTGTTGGTTTAATACCAAGTGCTATTTTAGGGGAGATTTTCAAAGCGCTGGCACCTTATGGAACAGTTTTTGAAATGGTCTCACAAATACTAACAGCTATAACCTTTACGGTGCCTGTTTTGGTGGGGATGTTTGTTGCTTTAGAATTCAAACTATCGCCAATCGAATCAGCATCGATCATCGGTGCGAGTTTTGCTGCAAGTGGAGCTGTGAATTTAGTCGATGGATCCTGGGTTCTTAAAGGAACGGGTGATTTAATCAACATCATGATTACAGTTTCCATTGCTGTCTTGATTGTAAAATGGTATAACAACCGTCTTGCTAACCTTGGCATAGTTGTGATTCCGTTACTAGGAGGCGTTTTACCAGCATTGATCGGTCTTTTCACCTTGCCATTTGTAAGCAAAATTACTGGTCTACTTGGTTCGCTGATTGCTAACTTCACAACACTACAACCACTTATTATGATGATTTTAATTTCTATTGCTTTTGCATTAATTATTGTGACACCTTTATCAACCGTGGCGATTGCTTATGCGATTTCCCTTTCAGGTCTTGGTTCAGGAGCGGCAAACGTTGGTATTACAGCAACGCTTTTCACACTCGCTTATGGATCATCCCGCGTTAACAGTAAAGGAACAACCTTTGCACTCTTTTTCGCAGGACCGAAGATGCTTATGCCAAATTATCTTGGTAACCCAATTATGTCATTACCAATTGTTATTAATGCGACAGTGACAGGACTTGCTGCTTATATCTTTAAAATTCAGGGAACGGTAGGTTCAGCAGGTTTTGGTTTGACAGGTTTAGCTGGTCCAATCAATGCCTATACCTTTATGGAAGGAAATGCTTTAATTAATATTGTAATTTTAGTTGTTCAATATCTTGTAGTCCCATTGGGAATCGCCATGATTACCCACACAGCTTTTACAAAAATGGGGCTTTAT
>JASLJD010000092.1 GCA_030152625.1 Erysipelothrix sp. | reverse complement strand
ATGAAAGCGCTTGCTTGGGAACGGACAAAAAAGCATTTCTGTCCGTTTGCTTGTCTTTTTAGCTTTTTTTTCGTTATAATATCCATAAAGAGGTGTGAGATGAAACAATCCCTGATTACACAAAAGATTATTGCCCACTCTCTAAAAAACATGATGCGGAAAAAGTCTTTTCAAAAGATTACAGTGAGTGACATCATGGATGATGCGGGTATGCGAAGACAAACATTCTATGATTATTTTCATGATAAGTATGATCTCCTCGCATGGATTTATCAGCAAGAAAGTAAAGAAAACATCGAAGATTATCTTGATTATGAACACTGGACACAAAGCATCACACGCCTCCTCTACTACCTTCAAGAAAACAAAGATTTTTATCAAAACGCCTTAGAAATCAGCGAACAAAATTCTTTTGACCACTATTTTTTCATGCACAGTCAAAAACTGATTCAGACCATTGTCGAAGATATTCAAAAACACGAAGCAGAGAAAATCCCTAAGGAAGAGATGACTTTCTTCGCTGAGTTTTATGCCCACGCCTTTGTAGGGACGGTACGAACTTGGTTGATGGATGATTGTTCCGTCCCGGTTAAAAAACTATCGCAAGACATTCAAAATCAATTTAAAAGAATCTTTAAACCATAAAAAAACCACCTCAAAGGTGGTTTTTTACCATGCGAAGGTATCACAAGGGGCTTGGAGATAATCAAGCCAACGTTCATCTTCAATTTTAAGAAAAGTTAAAGAAAGACCCGCCATATCATTGGAAGTCATGTAATTACCAACTTTTTTAAAGACCATATCCAAATCTTCCAAAGCGAGTAAACGACGAAGATCGTTGGTGAAAACAAAAAGTTCCATCAATGGTGTACTGCCTAAGCCATTGACCATCATTGCAAAGCGATCTTTTGCTTGCCAGTGATATTGGTTTTTAAGTTTGTTGAGAAGTTCAATCGCAAGGCGTTCTGAAGAAGTGAATTTTTCGATACGATAACCTTCTTCACCATGAATGCCCACACCAAAGGAAATTTCATCCTCCGCTAAGGCAAAGGCTGCCTTGGCTTCCCCAGGATAAACCCCTGCTTCTAAAGCGACCCCTAAAGTATTGCTCGCTTTAACAACTTGATCACCCAGCGCCTTCAATTCTTTGAGGGAGGCTTGATCTTGTGAAGCAGCACCCAGTATTTTTTGCACAAAAACCGTTCCGGCAACACCGCGTCTTCGCTGTTTAAAACTCGCCTTATCAATTGAACAATCATCGGCCACAAGCACCGTTTCAACTTGATGCCCTTTCTTTTGCGCAAGGGATTGTGCTTTCATGAAAGCTTTGACATCCGCTTCAAAATTCTTCACGATCAGCAAGACACCTTGACCTTGATCGACTGTTTCAATCGCCAAGAGAATTTCTTCTGCAGTTGGTGGAATAAAAACAGGTCCACAAACACAGGCATCGAGCATGCCTTTGCCGACATAACCTGCATGGGCGGGTTCATGCCCACTGCCCCCACCACTGATGATCGCAACTTTTTTTTCAATCGGATCTTTCCGAAGAAAAATACCCGTTCCTTCGATCCGCTGCAAATGATCACTGTAAGCATAGGCAATACCCTCAAGCATTTGCTCACATATTTGCTTGGAATCGTTCATGATTTTCTTTTTCATAGCCTCACTCCATAAGTCTATTCTAGCACATCCCTTTCTTTCTGCATGAAAAGATCGCAAAATAGTGTAAAATAGAGACAAAGGAGTTTTGATGATGCGATTAGACAAATTTTTAGCGAATTACGGCTTAGGGAGTCGAAAAGAAGTCAAAAAATTGATTAAAGACGGGAGCATTCGAGTAAATGGAAAAACTGCTTCCAATCCCGCTATGCACATTGATGCCGAGAATGATCAAATCCAGTACGGAACAGAAATCCTTCATTTTAAAGAAAATGTCTACTACATGCTTAATAAACCACAAGGCTATGTATGCAGCCATGATTTCGGACTGCATCCCAGTGCTTTGGAATTAATCAATGATATGCGCTCTGATTTGATTTTTGTCGGACGTCTTGATGTCGATACCGAAGGACTTTTGCTGATTACAAACGATGGGCAATTCTCACACCAAATCGCCCATGGTAAAAAAGCTGTCCAAAAAAAATACTATGTCGAGCTTGAAAAAGACTTTGACAAACGATTTATCCCTGCCTTAGAGGAAGGGATTGAACTTGATGATGAAAAGCTTAAACCGGCTCAAGTAGAGATGATTGATGCGAAAAGTCTCTACCTCAGTATTTCTGAAGGAAAATATCATCAAGTCAAGCGCATGATGCATTTTTGTGAGAATGAAGTCACTTATCTCAAACGCGTTCAAATTGGCGATCTCAAACTCGATCCCAAGCTTGCCTTAGCTGAATATCGCGAACTCAGACAAGATGAAATCGATCTCTTCATAGAAAAAAACTAGGCCTGGCCTAGTTTTTATTTTGCATAAAAGCAGTCACTTTCCCTTGAAGTTTTAGACATTCTTCTTCAGAAACATCGATTGTAAGATGAGAATGTGGGTCTTTCTTTCGCAATAAAGCCTCTTTGAAATCTTCTGTATAAGTTAAAAAGAAACGATCAGTCTCCAAAGAGAAAACAATAAAAGCATAATAACCGGCTTCAGAAACCCAGCGATTAACCGGTGTATAGGGGTTGATTTTACGTTCTTGCACTTGTAACTTCTTAAAGCGAAAGTCAAAATAATAAGCTCTTTTTGCATTGGGATGCATTTTATCTTCCTTTCAAAAGCATTCCCTTATAGTATAAGCTCTTAGAGCTTTGATTGCTCGTCCAAAACGGTTTGCCCATAATAAGGACCACCAAGACGTGAAAGCAAGTCTAAATCACAAAGCTTGGCATAGCCATCTTCAAAATAATCCGTCAATAAACGGACATGTTCAATGCGTAAAAGGAAGAAATCAGTCATGACTTTGGAAGCATCCTTGCTTTCAAGTTCTTGATGATTCATCAAAGTCACCTCAAAAGCGATGATGCTGTTTTTAAGCGATGGCACTTCCACTTTTTCACTCTCAATAATCTCAAGACCCAGTTTTTGAACTTCACTTTCTTCATACGGTATCGCAAGACCTGATTCATCCACTTTAGCATAATCTTTCACTTGGGGAACATGAATCACCGCTTCCTTCTTCTCGACAAGATTTAAAGCCGTATCTTTCATCTCGCCATTGGGTTTACGTAAAACAGACAGACTTAAAATATCAGGACCTGCTGCATTGAAGAAACTGAATGGTGCCAGATTTAAAATCTCATCATGTTCTGTCATCACCCAAGCAATCGGACGAGGTGAGACAAAGCTCTTGGTTATCTTTTCTTTTAAAGATGCTTCGATTTCATCATAAGAAAAAGATTCATAACGCTTTAAGAAATGACGCAAGTTTTCTAAACATGATTTTTCTTCTTTTTCTGAGCAAGCTCTGATCGATAAGGACTTGTTGCAGAAAAG
>JASLJD010000057.1 GCA_030152625.1 Erysipelothrix sp. | reverse complement strand
TCCTCCATCTTTTGTCTAAAATAAAAACCACCGATTAAGGTGGTTTGTTGTTTACTAAATGGTGGAGCTTATCGGGATCGAACCGATGGCCTCCTGCGTGCAAGGCAGGCGCTCTCCCAGCTGAGCTAAAGCCCCATATTTGAATTGTCCATAAATAGAAATGGTGGGCCTGATTGGATTCGAACCAGCGACCTCACCCTTATCAGGGGTGCGCTCTAACCAACTGAGCTACAGGCCCATTTCCTTGGCTGCCTTATAACTATACCATCTGTTTTTAAAGAAGTCAACACCTTTTTTGATTTTTTTATTTTATTTAATAATCTTCAAATATCCACTCTTTTAGCTATTAAATGGTGTGAAAAGAAAGCTTTCCGCTTTCTTTTCATCCCTTTTAAAATAAATTAACGCTTCGAATATTGTGGTGCACGACGAGCGCCGCGAAGTCCGTATTTTTCACGTTCTTTGACACGTTGATCACGTGT
The DNA here is from genome assembly GCA_030152625.1 of Erysipelothrix sp. Classification (GTDB taxonomy): domain Bacteria; phylum Bacillota_I; class Bacilli_A; order Erysipelotrichales; family Erysipelotrichaceae; genus Erysipelothrix. The sequence continues at coordinate 3,180 of JASLJD010000057.1, read as the reverse complement.
TAAGAAACCAGCTGCTTTGAGCGCTGGACGGTAATCGCTTGATGCTTCAAGAAGCGCACGAGAAATTCCATGACGAATCGCTCCAGCTTGTCCTGTAAGACCTCCACCGCGAACATTTACCTTTACATCAAATGTTCCTGTGGTTGAAGTTGCCTCGAAAGGAGCATTCACAGTCATACGTAACAATTCCGAAGGAAGGTATTCTTCAATATCTTTATCATTGATCGTAACTTGCCCTGTTCCTGGTGTTAGATAAACACGTGCAACAGAGGTTTTTCGACGACCTGTTCCTTGATACGTTACAGTCATATTTCCTCCTTATCTTATTGAATCTCTAAATCTTTGGGTTGTTGTGCTGCATGTGGATGTTCACTGCCAGCATAAACAAAGAGATGCTTGCGTTGACGACGTCCAATGCGTGTGTCTGGAATCATTCCATGCACTGCACGCTCCACCCATTCTACTGGGTAATTTTCGCGCATTTCTTTGATTGAACGCACTCTTAATCCTCCTGGATATGAAGAGTGATTGTAATACATTTTTTTATTTTCTTGATCACCGCTGTAAACAATTTTTTCAGCATTGGTAATAATTACATAATCACCGCCATCGACGTGTGGTGTGTATGATGGTTTATGTTTTCCACGTAATACATGGGCCACTTGTGATGCAAGACGTCCTAAAGTAAGACCTTCCGCATCGACAATATACCACTGACGCACAACTTCTGATGGCTTCGTCATTGTTGTTTGACGCATTTATTTTCCTCCTAACCAAATGTAGTTCCGGGGCTACATATGGCATAAAGTGCCACTAATCATTCTATGGGTTTTCACTTGAAATGTCAAGGTTTAATACTTTACTTCTTTTAAATATAAACCCGCCGCAGGCACTTTGTACGGCACGGCTCCCTTTTCTTTCATCGTCAAAGCTTTTTTAAGCCAAGTTAAATCATGGGTCTCAAGACCAATTTCCAAGACCGCTCCGACAAGAATACGAACCATGTACCGTAAAAAACCATCCCCGATTAGATCAAAAACAATCTCTTCTTGCAATTCCGTAAAACGAAAGTGATAAAGCGTTCTCACTTGATCTTCAATTTCTGATTTCTTTGTGGCATTAAAACTTGTGAAATCATGACGCCCTTCTAAAAATTGACAGGCTTCTTTCATTTTTTCTAAATTGAGACTTCGATTCAATTGGTAGACATAGTCTCTTTCAAAAACATTGTAATCTGCAAGGTTCACCCGATATTGATAGTGCTTAGCTTTCGCATCAAAGCGAGCATGAAAATGAGACTCCACCTCTTCAACCGAATGAATCACAATATCTTCTGGACTCAAACCTGAAAGTGCACGATACCAATCTTCCGCTTGAAGTGCTTTCTTCGCATCAAAGTGAAACACTTGATCTAAAGCATGGACACCCGCATCTGTTCTGCCTGAAGCATGAATACTTCGCTCTTCCTCTTCGATTTTTGAAATAATTTGTTCCAATTCTTCTTGAACAGTTCGTACATCTTTTTGCTTCTGCCAACCAAAGAAATCCCGACCATCATAAGCTAGATGAACTTTAAATCTCACGCTATCTTCCTCATATAAAGAACAGTCGCAAAGACAAAAAAGCTGAGACTTAACATCAAAAGATCACTGAAACGAATTTGAAGTTGTTTGTATCGAGTCCGTGTTTTTCCTGGATAATAACCTCGTGCTTCCATCGCATCCGCTAAATCCTCTGAGCGTTGATAGCTCGATAAAAAGAGTGGTACGATCATCGAAACAATTCCTGAAATTTTTTCTTTAAAACTTCCCTCTTCCAAATCAACACCTCGACTTGCCTGCGCATTCATAATGCGCTGTGTATCTTCAATCAAGGTTGGGATAAAACGGAAAACAATTGAAAGCATCATCGCAATTTCATGCGCTGGAACTTTGAAGCGTTTGAGTGGGGACAAAAGATCTTCAATGCCTAAAGTCATATCAATGGGCGAGGTCGTTGCCGTCAATAAAGTGGTGACCATAATCATCAAGGTCAAGCGAAAAACAATAAAAAGCGTTTGTTTTATCGCATCACTGTATACTGTGAAAAACAAAATTTTATAAGGAGTCCCTGTCCGAATAAGAAATATATTAATAATTGATAAGAAAAAAAGCATAAAAAACATGGGTTTCAAAGCGGATAAAATAAAACGAAAAGTTAGTTTAGACATCAAGACCGCTATCGATAAAACTACAAATAAAAAAGCATAGGTTTGAAAGTTGGGTACCATAAAAACAGAAACCATTAAAACAATCATCATAATAATTTTTACCCGTGGATCAATTCGATGGATTTTCGAATCGATGGGAACATATTGACCTAAGACGGCATGGTTCATTTCTCTAATGCCTCCTTAATATTTCGAGCTAAGTCATCAACATTATCACTGAATTCAAAAGCTAAACCTGCTTCTTTTAACATTTTCTGTACATAGAGTATTTTCGGCAAAACAAAATCATCATTTTCGATTTCTTCAAAAAAGATTTCCGGTTCCCCATAATATTCCAGCTGACCCTCTTCAAGATAAGCGATATAGTCTGCATAATGATAAACTTGTTCCATATCGTGAGTAACCATGATTACCGTCTTTTGATGATCGTTTTTAAGTGCCTCGAAAAGACGCATCATTTCTTGGCTTCCTTGCGGATCTAAGCCCGCGGTAGGCTCATCTAAAACGATTACATCTGGTGCACTTGCAAGAACACCTGCAATGGCAACTCGACGCTTTTGACCTCCTGAAAGATCCAAGGGAGATCGTTCCCAAAGCTCAGGACCAATTCCTACAAGATGTAAAGCTTCTTGTACATTTTGATGCATTTCATCCTCGGAAAAACCAAAATTCTTTGGTCCAAAACACACATCTCGATAAACTGTCTCTTCAAATAATTGCATTTCAGGAAATTGAAAAACCAAGCCAACTCGTGCCCTTAATTTTTTCAAACCCTTCGGTTTTTCTCCCGCGACTATTTCATGTTCGTAGACACGAACTTTTCCTTCACTTGGTAAAAGAAGTGCGTTGAGATGCTGTACTAAGGTCGATTTTCCACTCCCAGTTTTTCCTACAACCGCCGTTAAAGCATGCTCTTCAAGCTTCAAAGAGATATCACATAAAGCATGATGGGCAAATGGGGTGTCTGGACT
>JASLJD010000078.1 GCA_030152625.1 Erysipelothrix sp. | reverse complement strand
GGCAGTATTAATCAAATCATCAATGAAAAAGGGGAAGATTATGTTTCTTTTACTTTATTGGCTAAAGACCTCGATAATCTTGAGAATTTGAGTGATGAGCAAATCGTAGTGATCCATCATGAAGAGCTTGAAGAGATGATTGAAAATAGTTTGAGTTCGTATTCCCGACACTTTAGCTTAAAAACAGTTCCGAATCATCTTGATTTAATTCGAGAAATCGATGCGTATGAAGCGGATATGTATCTTGTTCCCGATGAAATTTACTCAATGATCAGCACAGCTAAAACACAAGAGAAGCTTGAGGCAATGCATGTACTTGACCATTATCAAATCAGTCAAGGTGAAAGCAGCCAGCAAGTTAATGTGCTCAAAGACCCTTTTACAGTCTTGCTTTTAGGGAACAATGATGGTTTGTCGGATTCGATTATTTTGGCTTCTGTCAATCCGCAAACAATGAAGGTTACCCTGAGCAGTCTTTCTCGTGATTTGTATGTTCCGATTGCCTGTTATCCAAGCGGCAGTTCGGATAAATTGAACCATGCTCGGGCCAGTGGTCGTCAGTGTATGATTGATACGGTTGAAGAGCTTTTGGATGTGGATGTTGATTTTTATGTGGAAACGGATTTTTATGCAATTGTGAAAGTTGTGGATGCTTTGGGTGGTTTAGAGTTGAAATCGCCGGTTAAATTCACCGGGAGTTTGCCACTTGAAGATAAAATAGGGGAATATGAGCAGATTACGGTTGAAGAGGGTCAATACCTTATGAATGGAAAAGAAGTGATCACCTTTGCACGCGAGCGACACCACATGCCCAATGGTGATTTTGACCGTCAAAAAAACCAACAATATGTTATTCAAGAGCTCGCTAAAAAAGTGATGGCTAGTCGTGATGTGAATTTAGTCTTTGATTTATTGGATATTGCGAAAGATAATATTGTCACCAATATTCCACTTCGTAGTTTGAATACTTTGTTGGGTTATGTCTTCCATCAGACGAAGGTTTCGTTTTTGGAGCCTTTAGAAACTTTTCGCATTGTGCAAACCCAAGTGGCAGGGAGTACGCCTCTTTTGAATGGTATGAGTGTTGTGATTCCTTATGAGAATGATCTTCGTTTTACTCATCATGTTATCCAAGATAACCTTCTCCCCCAGCTTGCTTATCGCCAATTTCCAGCACAATCCTTTTCATATCTTGAACCTTATCATTTAAATTTTATCAATCCTGATTTTGCCGGTACTGAAGGAAGTGAAGGTTTATATCATCCTTTAACGATCCCAAACTTTTCTGAGGATTATTATCGCCAGTCGGATGTTATTCGTTGGGCCTATGAGCAAGGAATTTCGGTGAGAATCAAAGAATCCCAAGAAGAGGGGGATACAATCATTCACAAGCAAGCACCGCATGCCGGTGATTATGTTTATCCCCTTAATAACATGACGATTTATATTGATTCCGAACAAGAAAAATTGGAGCAAGTCCCTGATTTTTCTTCAAGTAGTTACTGGAATGAAAGACGAATCCAGTCTTGGGCCGATGCTCGTCAAATTGAGATCACTTTTTATTATGATGAAGCGGAATCGGAGCGAGGAACGGGTGAAGTTCTTCGTCAAAGTATTCTTCCGGGGACTGACATTGATCAGGTTTCTTCAATGTCTGTAACCTTTCAACAATAGTTGATGGCTTGCAAAAAGGAAGAAGATTCACCATAATATATTTTAAGATATGAGGGAGAAGAGATGAGACACATTTTTATTGTTAATCCAACTTCAGGTGTTGGACGCTATCAAGAGGTCATTGATATTGTAGAAGAATATTTTAAAGATCATCCAGATAAATATGAAATTCATTTTACAGAATATGAAGGGCATGCCTTGGAGTTGTCAAGAAGTTTTGCGGGGGATGTCATTGTCTATTCGGTTGGGGGTGATGGTACTGCTCATGAGATTTTAAACGGTCTTCAGCAAGGTGTTTCAATGGCCGTCATTCCTGTTGGAACAGGGAATGATTTTTGGCGCATGGTTGAATTTGACGGTAGTTTGCAAGAGATTGTCTGTGGTACCATCGAAGGTAAAACGATTGAAATTGACTATGGTACTGCCAATGGTAATCGTTTTCTCAATTGCGCAAACATCGGTATCGATGCTGAAGTGAATAAGTTTGTGAATGATTTTCGCTATGATTGGTTTCCAAGAAATCTTGTTTATATCTTCGCAGCGATTGTTGAGCTTTTCCGTTATAAGCCTGTGAAGATTAAGATTAAGATGGATGATTATGAGGAAGAACACAAGGTCATGCTGACTTCATTCATGAATGGTAAGTGGTATGGTGGTGGCTTTAAAAGCGCCCCCAAAGCAGAGTTGGATGATGGTCTTTTAGACGTTTGTCTTGTCGAAAATATCCCGCTACGTAAAATACCCGCACTGATGCCGAAATACTATAAAGGGGAACATTTGGATCTTGATCCTGTGACATATCATCGTGTTGATGAAGTAGTGATTGAAAGTGATCGAGTAATTCCCTTGGGCTGTGATGGTGAGATTTTCAAATATGATACCATCACGATTCGTGTAGAGAAAAAAGCTCTGCCACTTCGCATACCGAAGTCGGCCAAACTTTTAAAAGTTTAAATGTGCTATAATAGCACTGTATGATAAAAAGATGTATAGGAGGACTTAGAAATGTTGCATGTAAAAAGTGAAAACTTTGACACTGTTATTGCAAGCGGTGTTGTGCTTGTTGATTTTCATGCTGATTGGTGTGGGCCATGTAAAATGATTACACCGATCCTTCAAGAACTTGTTGAGGAATATGAAGGTCAGGTCGATATTGTGAAAGTAAATGTTGATGAAGAAAGCGATTTAGCACAGCGTTTCAGTGTGATGTCGATTCCAACACTTATCCTGTTTAAGGATGGGCAAATCGTTGGTCGTAAAACAGGTTTTGTACCTAAACCGAAATTGAAAGAGTTTATTGAAGAAGCACTTTAAGTCTAAGGATTTCGTATTTTGATACGAAATCCTTTTTTTTGATGAAAAGGCTTGTTTTTTATCTCGGAATCGTTATAATTGGGATGTGTTCGTTAATACTGAATATAAAGTTTAGTATATGTAAACGAGGTGACCTATGGAAATCGGACAAAAAATCAAGCATTATCGTCTTTTGAATGGTTTAACCCAAGATGAGTTAGCGAGTCGATGTGAAGTTAGTAAGGGTTTTTTATCCCAGATTGAAAATGATTTGACCTCTCCATCGATTGCGACCCTGAGTGATATTGTGGAGGCTTTGGGTTTGGATATGGCCAGTTTCTTTGCTGATTGGAGGGAAGAAGCCATTGTTTTTTCAAAAGAAGACTACTTTGTCGATGAAGATAAAGATTCTTGCCTAACTTGGCTTGTTCCCAATGCACAAAAAAATCAAATGGAGCCAATCTACTTAGAACTGGGTGCTTATGCGCAAAGTGAAGAAGTGACACCCTTTGAAGGGGAATGTTTTGGCTATATTCTGGAAGGTTCCGTTTCTCTTGTTTATGCGCAAAGAGAAGAAAAACTTTCATCAGGGGATACTTTTTATGTTCATGGTCGTTTTGCCCATTATTTGAAAAATGAAGAAGCAGAAAAGGCGAAGATTATTTGGGTTTCAACGCCACCTAATTTTTAAGTAAAGATCAAGGGAGGGAAAGTGCATGACAGTACTTATTCGTTTTGAAAACATCGTCAAAACATATGATGAGCAAGTGGTTTTAAAAGGCATTGATTTAGAAATTATGGAAAATGAGTTTGTGACCTTACTGGGTCCATCGGGTTGTGGAAAGACAACACTTTTACGTATTTTAGGCGGTTTTACGGAGCAAAGTTCTGGTTCCTTATATTTTGATGGAATCGAGATTTCACAATTGCCGCCTTATAAGAGGGAAATTAACACGGTATTTCAAAAATATGCACTTTTTCCTCATATGAACGTTTTTGATAATATTGCCTTTGGTTTGCGTATTAAAAAGGAAGATGAATCGGTCATTAAGCAACGAGTGGATAAGATTTTATCCTTGTTGAATTTGGAGGGGTTTGAAGAGCGAAGTGTTGAGGCCTTATCAGGTGGGCAACAACAGCGTGTTGCGATTGCACGAGCCTTGGTCAATGAACCACAGGTTTTACTTCTTGATGAGCCTTTAGGGGCTTTAGACTTAAAAATGCGGCAAGCGATGCAAACAGAACTGAAGGAAATACAGAAAAATGTAGGCATTACCTTTATCTATGTTACACATGATCAAGAGGAAGCCTTAACGATGTCTGATAAAATTGTGGTCATGAATGATGGGGAAATCCAGCAAATTGGTAGCCCAACAGATATCTACAATGAGCCGGTGAATCGCTTTGTTGCGAATTTTATCGGTGAATCCAATATCATCGAAGCGAGGATGCTTCGTGATCACTGTGTTGCTTTTGATGAACAGGAGTTTGCTTGTGTCGATGCGGGCTTTGCTCCCAATGAAAAAGTCGATGTTGTGATTCGTCCGGAAGATTTTCGTGTGTGTGATGAAAAAGAAGCACTCTTGACAGGAGTGGTCGATGCGGTTGTTTTTAAAGGGGTACATTATGAAATTGTTATTAAGACA
>JASLJD010000068.1 GCA_030152625.1 Erysipelothrix sp. | reverse complement strand
TGATCGCGTTATCGAGAAAATTTAGAACCTTCTCGTCAAAATCGAGAGCATCCAGATCTTAAGGATCGATGCTTTCAATTATTGATTGATAAAATATTTCGCGTCTTTCTTGATGTGGCTGAAGGTTTTGGCATGTTCTTGCGTTAATAAAGGGGAGTTGTGTACTGCTTATATAGGCAATCCTATCTTTTTATGTCAGTTTTTTCATAAAGCATAACACGGCTTCGATTGAATGGTAAAGCTTTGGGAAATAGGCTAGAATGAGGATAAAGAAGGTGTTTGCATGAAAAACAAGAAAATCTATCTGGTTTTTAATATTGTGAGTCTCTGTTTAGCGTCTTTTTTATTGGGCTTAATTATGAATGTACGCACAGAGCCTATCCCTGTTTATAAGTCCTATTATCTTGCGGCTTTGTTTGTGATCTTTTTATCGGGGATGCGAGTCCATCGCATTTTGAAGGAAGTGTTTTAAAGGGGAGGTTTAAAAATGAAGCGTGCTCTGAGAATAATTTTAGCGATCTTCTTTCTGAGCTTTTTTACACCGATCTATGCAGAAGATCTCGTTACGGCTCAAGAGGGCTTAGAAGAAAAAGAAGTCTTGGAAGAAGTTCAAGAAGAACTTGAGATCGAAGATGAAGACTCTTATGAGGAAAAGGACAATGCTCTCTTAGAACAATTAGAGGAAGCAAAGCATGCCTTAAGCAAAGAACTTGAAACCTCAAAGTATTTATTGGATGAAGCGTTTTTCCAAGCGATTGACGAAGTTGAAGATCTTCAAAGTCTTGAAAGATTGCGGACAAATGCCGTTCAGAAGCAAAGTGATTTTGAAAAGCAAAAAGAAATAAGTTCAGAAGCAATTGAAAGAGCATTCAAGAAAGTACAAGAAGAACTCAGGCATTCTACTTGGCTGAATCCATCGGATTTGCAAGAGTCCGGTGATGTATTAATTGAAGGGATTCAAAAAAACATGGCTGAAGCAAACAGTTTTGAAAGTTTGGAAGCGCAATATCAAGATAGTTTAGAAGCGATTGAAGATTGGAAGCTTCAGCAATTATCTCAAGCCGATCAAAAGCTTCATACGGCAAAAAATGAACACATGGCCAGCTTGAAAGAGGCCATCTTAGAAGTTCAAAACCTTTATCAATTTTTTAATCTAAACAGCCCAGAACTTGAAGAAAACTTGCAGTCTTTGCAGGAAGAAGCGGAAACCTTGTTTTTAGAAGCGAAAGATGAGGCAGCCATGGTAGATTTAGAATCTTCTCTTCTTGAAGAACTTGATATCCTAAAAGAGAGTATTCTTGTGGAAGATTTGATTGAAGCTTTAGAGGAAGTTTTGGATGATGAAAGTCTTGTTCTTTTTGAAACATTGTTTGACTGGGGTGTTTTAAATCAGGATGAAATTGAATCGGTGCTCAGAGAAATCCTTGATAATTATGAATATTATGTGGATCTGGGCTTAACGCTGAAAGATGTCTTTGAAATGCAAATGAAAAATCTTGAGGCGATGAAAGCTTTTTATGAGCGAAATCAATTTTTACCCGCAACAGGTCTTGCTACAAAAACGAGCCTTTATGGCTTCTGGCTTTTTCTTTTAGGAGCTGTTTTATTGAAGCAATCTCATTAAGAAAAAAGTCTAACTTCTATTAAGAAGTCAGACTTTTTTCGTTCTAAGAGCATTCTTATTGCCTTTTAATTCTTTGAATAATAGTGAATAATGGCTTGGGTTCCTTGATCAGCTAAACCTTCTTTTTCCATTTCCTCATACATGGCTGTGAGGGTTTCAAGAAGCGGCATTTTGTGATCGCCTTTTTCCTTCATCGCTAATTTTAAATCCTTCAATAAATGTTTGAGATAAAAACCCGGTTTAAAATCTTGCTCAATCATTTTCATGCCGTTGTTTTCGGCTTGCCATGAATTGGCCGAGCCAGCAGTAATAATGTCATAAACGACTTTTGGATCCAATTCCGAAATCTTGGCGAAATGAAGACTTTCCGCAAAGCCAACTAAAGAAGCAGCAATGGAAATTTGATTGGCGAGCTTGGCTCTTTGGCCTTGTCCGGCTTGACCACAGTAGTTAATCCGTGTTCCCATGCTTTCTAAAACAGGGTAAATCTTTTCAAAAGCTTTTTTATCTCCGCCGACCATGATGGAAAGGCTGGCGTTGATGGCACCTAAATCACCCCCTGTAACAGGGGCATCGAGCATCTGTAGTGAATATTTTTCTGCTTGTGATGCGAGCTTTTGGGCTAATTGGGGTGAAGATGTGGTCATGTCCACAAGAATTGCGCCTTCCTTTGCAATTGGAATGACTTTTTCATAGGTGTTTTTCACATCTTCAGGATAACCAACAATGGATAAAATGAGATCCGCATCTTTAACACATGTTTCGATTTCCTTGTGTGCGATAAGACTGGGTTCAAGTTTTTGAGCTTTGGAGAAAGTACGATTGTAAACATGGACTTCATAGCCAGCCTTCGCAATATTCAAAGCCATGGGTGCTCCCATGACACCGGTTCCGATAAAAGCAATTTTTTCAAACATAGAAAAACCTCCTTGTTTGTATTATAGCATTTCTTCTTCAAACGTTGACAAAAGCGAATCTTTTGCGTATGATTTATTTAATATAAAATCGATGATAGGGAAAGAGTAGGGAAGCATTTTTTCTTACAGAGAGTTGATCGTGGCTGAAAGTCAACAGAAAAAAGCTTTTTGAAAATCCTCCCTTAGATGCTCGCTGAAAAAAGTAAGTGGGGCCGTCTTTTCCACGTTAAAGGAAAGCCGTATGATGGTACGGTCTAAGAGCTACCGAGTTTTTGGGTAGAAATTTAGGGTGGTAACGCGATAACCTCGTCCCTTTGGGATGAGGTTTTTTTATGTTTTGAAAGGGGTGGTTTCAATGGAGTCTGACATTGAAAGTGATATTCAAATACAATAGATAAGGAGATTGATGATGAAACAATTGAATCGTAAAGAAATGTTCTTTTTAAGTTTAACTTTATTTTCTCTCTTTTTTGGGGCAGGAAATCTAATTTTCCCACCCTTTTTAGGACAAGAAGCTGGCGCGAAGACTGGCCTAGTAATGGCTGGCTTTATTTTAAGTGCTGTGGGTTTTCCAGTCTTAGCCGTTCTTGTTGTGGTGAAAAGCAAAGGGCTTGATCGCCTCGCTTCGAAGGTTCATCCTGTTTTTGCGGCTGTTTATACGGTTTTAATTTATCTTTCGATTGGCCCAATGCTTGGTATTCCACGGGCAGCCAGTTTGCCATTTGAAATGGTGATTGTGCCTTTTATTCGAACGGAAACCTTTTCTTTAAGTTTTTTACGTTTTCTTTTCACGGCTTTTTTCTTTCTTTTAGCCTTTCTTTTTTCATTTCGACCCAATCGTTTGGTGGATCATTTGGGGCGTTTTTTAACCCCAATCCTATTATTTTTTCTTTTCCTTCTATTCTTGCGTGTCTTAGCTTTTCCAATCCCGCAAGCTGACTATGTTCGTGCGCCTTATCACAGTCAAAGCTTTGTTCAGGGTTTTATGGATGGGTATTTGACCATGGATACGATTGCCGCCTTGAATTTTGGTTTACTGATTTCGCAAGTGCTAAAAAATCAGGGCATTGTTGAAGAGAAGGCACAATTGTCGATGAGTTTGAAGGCAGGTATTCGAGCGGGTGCTTTGCTGACAATGATTTATCTTCTTCTGGCTTACTTAGGTTATCTAGCTGGGAGCAGGGGCTTTGAATCGGAACAAGGGGCCCAAACACTGGTCTATGTCATGACGCTCTTATACGGTCCTTGGGGTGTCTATCTTTTAGCTTTTATTTTTAGTTTGGCTTGTTTGACGACAAGCATTGGCTTGTTGACATCGATCAGCGAGTATTTTCAAAAGAAGACGAAGCAAAGCTATGTTTTCTGGTTAATCCTTTTCACTTTGCTCAGTTTTTTCATTGCCAACAAAGGCTTGGAAGAAATTTTAAAGATCTCTGTGCCAATCTTAAATCTTTTATATCCAATCGCTTTGGTCTTGATTGTCTTAGCTCTTTTTGATCAAGGAAAGATGCCTTCCTCTACTTATCGCTTAGCCGTGTTATCTTCAGGTTTTT
>JASLJD010000105.1 GCA_030152625.1 Erysipelothrix sp. | reverse complement strand
TGAAATAAAGGCATAGTCTAAGCCAGATTTTTGCAAATCTGCCATAGCAAAAGTAAACAATTGGGATAGATAGCCTTTACCTTGATAATCAGGATCCGTTGCGACAGCACCGATAAAGACGCCATCATAGTTTTGATAAGAACTCGGCACCACACCAATAAACGAAACAATCTTGCCTTCGACTGTAAGCAAATAGGAAAAATGATTGCTTTTAGAAAAAATCATCGGAAAAGCATCCTTCATTGAAACAGGCGCTTGAAAACTACGGTCCACAAGATCAACCACTTCATTTAAATCTTCTTCTTGCATTTTTCTCATGCTAAGTTTCATTGTTATTCTCCTTATCGAATCATCATTTAATCATTAGAGCCTTTAAAACACCTAAAATCCCGGTCAAGACAATTACTTGAATAGCACCCAATCGCTTCGTTTGTAGTAAATACAAAGAGACAAAAAGCAAAACTGCATTGAATAAAGAACCCGGACCTGTTAATGCAGTGAGTACAATTGTCAGTCCTGCGGTTGCTATCAAAGCTACAACTGTAGGTCGCAAAGAACGAATCACAGTTTGAACAGAAGCGAGCTCTTGATAACGATTGTAAAGATAAGCTAAAAAGCTCACAATCACAAAAGAGGGTAAAACATTCGCAAAACTAGCCACTAAAACACCCAGCGGTCCCCCTAAACGTAAACCAATAAAACTTGCGGCATTCAAAGCGATGGGACCAGGCGTCATTTCAGAAATTGTAATTAAATCCATAAATTCATTCATCGTTAACCAGCCATGCTTTTCAACAATTTGCGCCTGAATTAAAGGCAGAGCTGCATAGCCACCACCAATACTAAAAAGACCTATTTTACAAAAACTCAAAAACAACTTCAAATAATTAGCCACTGTGAGCCTCCTTATGTCTAAAAAGACCCAATACAATTGAAGCAAGGATCAAAACTAAAACATTAATTTTAAAAACATACGACAAAATAAAAATAACAAACATTTGGAGAACATAAGACCATTCTTTTTTCTTGATAATTTGCATTGCCATACCGTAAACCACATTGATAATGATGGCCGATACACCTGCTTGCATCGTTCTTAAGGCCGATGCAACATAAATATTTTCACTAAATTGTACATAAAACTGGGAAATAATCGAAATAATAATCATCGGCGGCAACATCGTTCCTAAGGTTGCGCAAACAGCACCGGCCCAACCCCCGACTTTATGACCAACTAAAATTGAAGCATTCACTGCTATTGGTCCTGGGGATGACTGCGCCAAAGCAACAAAGTCGGTCATTTCTTCCTCATCAATCCAAGCTAACTCTTCCACAAACTTTTCCTTCATCAACGGGACAATTACATAACCGCCACCGAAGGTAAATGCACTGAGATAGAAAGTTGAACGAAAGAGTGTCCATAATTTTTTCTTCACGGCTCACACCTCTTCATATTTTTATATTATAGCACATGTCAAATAAAGTTTAAAAAAAGAGCTGCTAAGCCCTTTTTTGTTTTGCTTTATTTCGTTCTGATTGTTTCTTCAAAGTGTTAAAAGAAGCTTTGATTTTCTTAGAAACCATCGCTGCCTCATCACTTGGTACTTCAACATAACTTGAACGACGATTGACTTGAATCTTACCAAATCGACGTTGTGGAATCCCTGTTTCTCGATGTAAGAAACGAAGAAGCAGAGACTTATACAAACCGTCATTACTTCCGAGTTGAATATCTACAGTACTGAACTTGTTCGATCGTTGACGAGCATTCTTTTTATTCCGTTGACGACGGGGAACAATTTCTTTTTGGTAGTTTTGATCCAGGTATTCGCTGAACAAAATAGCGGTTAAATCTTCATAGGACATGCCTTTTTCTTCCATCAAAACAATCATATTATGAAGCCTTGGATGTTTTTTATCCTTGTTTTTTTCCATTAAACGCTCAAGCAAAGCCCCATCTAAGTCATCTTGACTTGGTAAGTTTCTGCGCTCGATACGACCTTTTGTCATGCGTTCAATTTGACGAAGATCATTTCTTTCGTTCGGCTTAACAAAGCTAATAGCCGTTCCTGTTTCATAGGCACGGCCTGTACGGCCAATACGGTGAACATAATTGTCTTTTTCATTCGGTAAATCGAAGTTAATAACATAATCGATGTTCGGGACATCAATACCTCTTGCCGCAACATCCGTTGCGAGAAGAACCGGAACATGACCTTGTCTAAATTGACGCATCACTGTTTGACGTTGTCTTTGCTCAATATCACCATGTAAGCGAAGATGCGCGATGTGCTTACGTCCAAGCGTTTCAGACAATTGGTCGACCATTCTTTTGGTATTGCAAAAGACCAGGATTCGACTGTCGGAATAAAGTAAAAGCAATTGTTCTAAGAGCCGTGTCTTATCACGGTATTCAAGTTCATAATAAATCTCATTAACTTGTGCAGTGGTAAGCGTGTCACCTTGCACAGTAATTGTTTTTGGCTCCTGTAAATAATTATTCGACAATTTTCGAATCGGTTTCGCAAAGGTTGCAGAAAAGAACGCTTTTTGACTATCCTGAGGGAGCATTTTAATCACTGTTTCGATTTCTTCTAAAAAACCCATGCTCAGCATTTCATCTGCTTCATCTAAAACAAAATATTGAATTTCATTCATATCAAATGTTTTCTTTCTTAAGTGATCAAGAAGGCGTCCAGGTGTGGCAATGATTACATTGCTTCCCTGACGTAAATCACGTCTTTGTCTTGAAAAACTATCGCCACCATAAACAGCGACAGTCTTAATGGATGGGACCATTTTTGCAAAACTTTGAATTTCTCGCTCTACTTGCAAGGCAAGCTCGCGAGTCGGACATAAAATAAGCGTCTTCATATCACCGTCTGCTTCGATAGTTTGCTGAAGCATTGGTAATGAAAACGCTGCAGTTTTTCCTGTTCCTGTTTGAGACTGTGCTAAAACATCTTGATTATTTAATAATACAGGGATTGCTTCCTTCTGTATTTGACTTGCTTCGGTATAACCTTTTTGATGAATCGCCGCAAGCAAGCGCTCATCAAGATTAAAATCTGTAAATTCCATTTTTTCCTACTTTCTTCTTGAATACTTTGCAAGCATACCATATTCATGGACACTTGTCACTTAAACACCTAGATTTTTGAAAAACTATAATAATAGAAAACATAAAGAATCGTTAACATAATCGCAAACAAGAAACTTAGAAAAGCTAAAATCGTCCAAATATTATTGTTTTCTCTTCGATCTAATAACGACCATGGCCTCAACATTTTCCAATGATATTCCCCATGCTCTTTCCAGTAAGCAACACTGGAAAAAATCAACGATAAAAATAAAAAACTCAGTTGTGCATAAGGGAATGAAAATATGAGATGAATCATCTTCTCTCCTCCTTATATTAAAAATGAAAGAAACCGCTGGAATGCGGCTTCTTATTTAAAGTAACTCTCCATAACGACGAACAAAATATTTCTTCGCCACCGTGACAAGGGCCATGTAGGCAATCACTGTGATCGCTAACCAGAAGAAATAATTTCCTGGCAATGGGGCAAGACCAATGCTTGCGCCAAAGTTTGTAAATGGAATCGCTGTTAAAGCAAAGATTCCTGTAAAAGTCATCACTGTGACAATTGGTGCTGCTTTACTTTCAATGAAAGGTGTTTTTGGTGTACGGAGCATATGGATAACAAGTGTTTGTGTCCACATTGACTCAATAAACCATCCCGCTTGAAACACCGCTATAAAGTGAGCACGCATGTTTGGATCTGTAATTGCATGATAAGGCATCCCAACCACCTGTGGTGCAATGAGATAAAACATCAAGGCATAGGTTGTAATATCAAAAATAGAACTTGTTGGACCTAAAACAATCATAAAATTACGAATTGACTCGGCATCCCATTTACGTGGAACTTGTAAATAGTCCTCGTCTACATTATCCCATGGAAGGGCTACGGAAGACAAGTCATAAATTAAATTTAATAAGACCAGGTGTAAAGCTTCCATTGGTAAAAACGGTAAAAAGGCACTTGCAACCAAGACAGAGAAGACGTTTCCAAAGTTCGAACTCGCTGTCATCTTAATATATTTGATCATATTCGCATAGGTCTTACGCCCTTCAACAATACCCTTCACCAGGACACACAAATCTTTTTCTAATAGAATCACTTCAGATGATTCCTTCGTTATATCATCGGCTGTGTCAACCGAGATACCTATATCTGCTTCCGTCATTGCAGGCGCATCATTGATACCATCACCCAAGAATCCAACCGTATGTCCTTGCTCTCGAAGTAAAGAAACAAGGCGCTTTTTTTGCATAGGGGTTAGTTTTGCGAAAACATTGCTTTCTGCAACAACTTGCGATAATTCCTCATCATCCATCTTTTCAATATCATTACCCAAAACAATGTTTGTGGTATCAATGCCAATCATATCGCAAATACTCTTGGTGACAACTTCATTATCACCGGTCATGACTTTCGTCTCAACACCATAATCGGCAAGGTCTTGTATTGCTTGGAACGCAGACTCTTTTGGTGGGTCTAAAAAGGCAAGATAACCCATTAGCACCATATCACTCTCATCCGCTGTTGAGAACTCATCCACCGGACGTGGGTTGGTCTTTTGTGCAACGGCAATCACGCGCATACCACGTTCATTAAGATCATGAACTGTTTTTAAAATAGCCTCCTCGATATCAGAAGTTAATGTTTGAACTTCACCTTCATATTCAACATGAGAGCATATTGAAAGCATTTCTTCCACAGCACCCTTGGTAATCATTTGTGTTTTACCTTTGCTATCTTCAACAACAACACTCATGCGACGACGATTAAAGTCAAATGGCACTTCGTCCACTTTCTGATAAGCTTTCGATAATCCACGTAAACTTTCTTCTTCCTCTGCGACTTCAAAAGTTCTGGAAATAATTGACTTATCCATAAGATTTTTTAAGCCTGTTTGATAGTAGCTATTAAGAAATGCGTGACGTAAAACCCG
>JASLJD010000096.1 GCA_030152625.1 Erysipelothrix sp. | reverse complement strand
ATTGCAGATAGACTCGGCCATTCAGTTGAAATGGTTAATAATACCTATGGACATTTGTTCCCTGAAAGAAAGGACAAATTGCTTGAAAAACTGAACGAATTGGGAGCAAAGGAATAAAGTATGGGTCGAGAATGGGTCGAGAATGGGTCGAGCAAAATAAAAACATTAAAAAACCCACTATACAGTGGGTTTATTTTCTTATGGTGCCTAAGGAGGGACTCGAACCCTCATGAGTTTGACCTCAGTGGATTTTGAGTCCACCGCGTCTACCAGTTCCGCCACTCAGGCATTTTTGCTTGCTTATACATAATAGCTCATAGGAAGAAAAAAATCAAGATATTTTAAAATAAAAAGGGGGAAAACCCCTTTTTTTATTCCATAAATTCTTTTTCGACTAGAATAAGTTCTTCCACTGTGAAATTATCGCCGCTGTTAGCATTGTAAATTCTTGTTAACTCCTCAAAAAATGGATCAACAGCAAACGTTTCTTCGGGAGTTACGACACCTTTGCTTGAAATTGCTCCTGCTCCCATTTGATAAGTTCCGATTGCTTGGCCTGCATTATTGTAAGCCAGGGCATCTTGAGTTGCCATCATAAAACGAGCGGTATAACGAATCTTTTGACCGTCTTGCATACCCTCAGCTATGGCTGCTTGTCCGGCCCATACTCCTCTTTCTTCCCATTCTTTAGGTGCTTCCCATTGTTTTGTTTTTGGGATAACAGGTGTTTCTAAGGCTTCAGAGTGACCCCTTGCTTCTTTTCTTAACTCTTTGGTAATGTCCGGTCTTAAAGCACCTAGACAAGCACTGAAATTATTAATTTTAAAATAACGAGGTAAAGTAATAGGTTCTGAATGACCTAAATAATAGGACTCAACTCGACCCAGGGGTTCGGCAAAGTCAATATATTCTCCATGTTCCAGTGCTGGCATGCGATCCCATTGACCGTTCTTCCAGATAGGAATGTCACCTGTCGATACATGGACCATATGTTCCCAAGAAGCTTTCGTTAACATTTCCTTTCCAGAAAGATTAGATATACCCTCCATCGGAGTTCCTTTCACTTGTTCGTAAGGTGGTGTTCCAACTGCCCAAGAAATTTTAAGATTCTCAATGTTATCCAGTTTTTCGGCTACAAGTTTAGCTTGCATGTTACTAATTCCTGGGGTTGTTCCCATCCCAATAAGTGCAGTAATGCCTGATTTTTTTACCTCGTCATCCATTTCTAAAAGCATTTCTGTGGCATCATGATCATCACAAACATCAACATAATCAATTTGAGCTTCCATTGATGCCTTCAGTATCGGTATTGCAAAATGAACATAAGGACCGACCGTATTCAGAACAACATCATAATCTTTCAAGACGCTCACCAAAGCATCGTGGTCTCTTACGTCAATTACTTGGGTATCAATAATCGTCGAATCAATCTCTTGTCGCATTGTTTCTACTTTTTCCAAATCAATGTCTGCAAGTGTAATCTTTTCAATCTTTGGATAATGAAGCAATAACTGGGCTGCTCCAGAACCCATGCCACCAGCGCCACCAAGTATGATAATTTTCATTGTTTTGCAACTCCTTTGAGTTCAATGTGCGAGTTTACAATCTTTACATAATCAGTGTAGCATAGTACTTTGAAACTTTAGTGAAGAAAAAAGACGAAAGAGAATAAACTCTTTCGTCCTTTAATTTATTTTATAATTTCAAAAAGTTCACTTGTTTCAGGTGTAACATCTTGATTCTCTTTTAAAATCTTAATTTTCTGACCTGAAGTGAAAATCATCGGCGTAATACTTGGTTTACCTTTTTCTTTAATGAGCTCAAGGTCAACTTCTGCTAAAAGATCACCTTGTTTTACCTTATCACCTTGTGCTACTTTCACATCGAAGCCTTCTCCATCAAGTTCAACAGTATCAATACCGATGTGAATTAGAATTTCATGTGCATTGTCTGTTGTAATACCGTAGGCATGGCCCGTTGGGAAAACCAATGTAATTTCCCCATCAACCGGTGCATAAATCTTTCCTTCACTTAACTCAATCGCAAAGCCATCGCCCATCATTTTTTCAGCAAAAACAGGATCTGGAACTTTGTCTAAAGATACCAATTTACCACTTGCAAATGCGTGGAACTGATCTTTTTTTGCACCCTTTTTCTTTAAAAATTTAAACATCAAAATCCCTCTCTTTCACAAGTATTATAATTATATATTAACATCTATCATGACTTTTGACTATTCAAAGTGATGGGAATAATCACACAAAGTCATGCATGCTTTCTAGAAGATTAAGCAAAACTTCATAGGTTCTTTCAAAAGACGCAATATCGAGATGTTCATTCGGCGTATGAATTTCATACATCTTTGGTCCGAAACTAATGATATCAAGATCCGGCATTTTATCTTTCCAAATTCCTAATTCCATACCACCATGGGTTGCCGTTTCACGCATTGCATCCCCGCGAAGATCTTCATAGACCTCAAGGAGTCGAGCACGAAGCTTAGAATTTGCATCAAAATCCCAACCAGGATAACGAGCGGAGCTTTCAAATTGATATCCTTGCTTTTCCGCAATCCAAGCAACTTGGCGGATAAGTGAGTCTAAAACAAAACTTTGGGTCGCTCTTAAAGATAAGCTTAAATCAATGCTATCCTCCAAAATATTCGCTGTTCCAATGTTCGCCGAGGTGATTACTAAATCTTCAATAGCCATACTCTTTTGAAAGACACCATAAGGTAAGATAAAGAGCAAGTCAATAAAAGCTTCTGATTCTTCAACTGACAAGGCTTTATCAATTTCTACTTCTTTCACATCGAAACTTAAGCCCTCATCACTGAAAGCGTACTGCGTTTTCATTTCTGCAAACATGGTCTCAAGCATTGCTTGGGCTTTTTCTAGATGATCACTTGTAAAGATAAAATCACTTTCACGAGTGATGGCATTAACCTTCAGCCCTGCATCATAAGATGCGAGACGAAGATCTTGCAATTCATCTTGTAAATGTCGCATGAGAATACCCGCTAATTTATTAGCATTTGCTCGCTCTTTATCGATGTCTCCACCAGAGTGACCACCCTTCAATCCTCGAATAGATACTTGTAAAGCTGTTGCACTCAGTGACTCAAATTCAATTTCGCGGCTCAAACTTACACGAACACCGCCAGAGGTCGATACACAAGTCTCATCTTCTCCAGAGCTGTCTAAGCCAATGCAATATTCAGCTTGGAGTGAGGATGTATCAAGTTCAACAGCACCTCTTAATCCAACCTCTTCTTGTACCGTGAAAACACATTCTAAAGCAGGATGTTTCGCATTGGGATCATCCAGCAAGGCCATCATATAAGCAACACCAACACCATTGTCAGCACCTAAAGTTGTGTTATTTGCCCAAAGATAACCGTCCTTTTCAATTAATTCAATCGGATCTTTTTCAAAATTATGATCGCTGGCTTGATTCTTTTCTGCTACCATATCAAGATGTGCTTGCAACATGACGGGAGCGACATCTTCATACCCCTCACTCGCAGGCTTAAAAATAACGATATTAAAAATTTCATCTTGGAAATATTTCAGTTTTCTTTCTTCTGCAAATTCCTTCAAATAATTACTGAGAGCTTCTTCCTGATAAGAAGCATGGGGAATCTTTGCAATTGCTTCAAAATATTTCATTACAGACATATTATACCTACTTTCATCTTTATTATCATATCATATTTCTTTCAAAAATTTCACATATCCTTTACAATGATAATGTAAGGAGGAGAAAATGAAGAAATTTATTGAAGAATTTAAAGAATTTGCCATGCAGGGCAATGTTGTAGACATGGCTGTGGGTGTTGTTATTGGGGGAGCCTTCGGGGCAATTGTTAACTCACTTGTTAACGATATCATTACACCATTAATTAGCTTACTCATCGGTTCAGCTAACTTCGAACATCTTAGCATTACCGTTGGAGAAGCAAGTATTAATTATGGACTTTTCCTTCAAGCCATCTTAAACTTCCTCATCATTTCTTTCTCGATTTTCACAGTTATTCGTGCTCTTAACCGCATGAAAGGCGAAGAACTTGAAGAAGAGGTTGAAGAAGAAACAGCTCCAAGTGAAGCAGAACTTCTTGAAGCAATTCTTATTGAATTACAAAACAATAAAAAATAACAGCTCTTTGGCTGTTATTTTTTTAATCTTTCACTTAAAGCTGTGTATCGCAGGGACTCATACTGCTGATGCGCAGCTTTTTCAAATGCTTCATAATCTCCGATCAAGACAAGATATTTAGAAGAACGTGTCATGCCCGTGTAATAAAGACGTCGCGATAACATCCAAGCATACTCTTTTTTCGCAAGCAAGATTACCACAGGATACTCACTGCCTTGCGCCTTGTGAACAGACATTGCATAGGCATGTGTAATATTGATTAAGTCTTCATTTGCATACTCGACCATATTGCCATCGAAATTGACACGTAAAAGATCATCATATACTTCTTCTAAAATTCCCACATCACCATTAAAAACAAAGTCATCCGGTTGATTTTTAAGTTGTAAAATCTTATCGCCTTCACGGAAGATATGACTCGCAAAAACACGTTCTTCTTTTTCTTTTGAAGGTGGATTGAAGCTTTTTTGTAAGAAATGATTCAGATTATCAATACCATAGCGACCGCGATATTGTGGTGCTAGAACTTGAATTTCTGATAAATCATAACCTCTTTGAATGAAGTTTTCTGTGACTCTCATCACTGTTTCCAAAGGTTCATGTTCACGACTATCATAAAAAGAGACTTCTTCTTCATATTGTGCACCGCTAAATTCTCCATCACGAACTTTTAAAGCTAAATCGACCACTTCTGAACCTTTTTCTTGACGATAATTATGTTCTAAATAAACAACGGGCAATGCTTTTGATTCGATCATATCAGAAAGAACAAAACCAGGTCCCACTGAAGGTAACTGATCTTTATCACCGACAAAAAGAAATTTCTTTACTGAAGAGCTTGCTTCAAATATTTTGGCCAAAAGCCATACATCCACCATTGAAAATTCATCAACAATAAGAATATCTGTTTCCAAAGGATTTTCTTCATTTTGACCAAATTCATTGCTGTCTGGGTCCCATTTTAAAATTGAATGAATCGTTGATGCTTCGACATTCGTCAATTCTTTTAAACGCTTCGCTGCTCTTCCAGTCGGAGCACAAAGTGAAATATGCAGCCATGGATTAACCTTTTGCATCATCCGAACCATTGCAGCCAAAAGAGTGCTTTTACCTGTACCCGGTCCACCTGTCATAATTAACATATCTTCCTCGAAGAATGATGCAATCGCTTCTTTTTGCGATGGATCGAAAGTCAGACTCATTTCTTCTTCGACTTCTTTTAAATACTCATCAAAGAAATCAAAAGTAAATTCACTGCCGACATAAGTAAATGAACGGACAAAATCAGCCACCGCTGTCTCACTTTCATATTGTGTATAGTGATACAGACGCAACTTATTATCATAGATCAGTTCGCCCTGTTCGACAAGTTCAGAAATGGCCCATTGTGTATGCGGATAAAGCTCCAAAGGTAAATGCTCTAAAAACTCATCCATATAAAGAAAACTATCACCGCGTCTAAAAGCTATGCTTTTATATTTGTCGAGGAGATAGGCTTTAATCCGCTCAGGATGATCCTTGGAAAAATTCATATCGCTCGCTATTTTATCCGCTGTCTTAAAACCTATCCCCGAGATGTCATAAAGCATTTGGTAGGGGTTTTCCTCTAAAACTTGGAGCGTTTGATCCCCATATTCCCTGCTGATCTTGATAATCTGTTTGGTACTCAAATGATGGGCCATAAGATAACGTTGCGCTTTTTCAAGGGGGTTTTCATTGCGAATCGTTTCTACAATCTCAGCTGTTTTTTGATCCGATATCCCCGGAACAGACATTGAACTAATCTCGCCTTGTCTTATTTTATCTAAAACATCCTCACCGTATGCCTCAACAATCGCTTCCGCCGATTTAATGCCTATCCCTGGAAAACTCGGACCGCTTAAATAACGTAAGACAAATTCTCGATCGCTTGGAAGAATCTCTTCATAATGGCTCACCCTGAATTGAATACCATAACGCGAATCATCTTCAAACTGACCAAAAAAACGATATGAACTGGATAGTTCAATGTTAAAAAGAGGCCCCTTGACAGTCAACTCTTTATGGGCCCCTTCTAATAAACGAACTCGATAAATACCGAAATCATTGTTTTTACTTTTAAAGATTTCTCTTTCAACAAAAGCTTCTAGTTTTTCCATTGCATCTCACCTATCTCGATAGAATAGAAATTGTCGCAATCAGATTATTTAGAAAATGGACTGAAATTGAAGCCCATATATTGCCTGATTTTTCATAAGAGCGGACTAAGGCAAAACCCATGCCGCTGTAGACTAAAAGAAAGGCCAATTCCGCAACATTTCCAGTTTGAAAATACATTGGCAAAGTATGAACAATACCAAATGAAAGCGCGCTAATCAGTGTTGGAAGAAGGTAATGTTTTTCACTTCGAAGTGATTGGTATAGCACACCCCGAAAGACAATTTCTTCGACAATCGGTGCAAAGATCACTGCTGTAAAAGCAATTAGCACCGGATATTGATTGAAGCCCTCTTCAATCAAAGCTTGATTACCAGCTTGTACATCACCAAAAAGACTGACAATAATAATGCCAAAAATCATATTCAACAACATCAACAAAACATAATGATTTAAAATTATTTTGGAATTTTCTTTTAGCCTCAATTTAAAGTGATGGAAACTTGGCCGAATCATATCTCGAACAAGATAGATTGAAATAAACAATGTAATTAAAACAACTAACATATTTCCTTTTGGATGCAATTGATTACCAACGGTACCAAAAATTCTTAAAGCAATTTGCGGGTATAAGTAAATATAACCAACAAAATAATTTAATAAGAGAAGAACAGACGTTTCTAAATCAAAAGAAAAACGTCCCGAATCAACATCACGATTTCGAGTCATAAAAAACCTCATTTCCATCCATATCAAATACACGCGCTATCCGCCCGCCACCTAAGAGCAAGTCACCATCATAAAAAACAGCCTCTTGTCCCAACGTTACTGACTTCACAGGCTCAAGCATCCTTACAATAAGCGTATCATCTTTCATTTCTAATTCGACATGTTGATCTTTTTGTCGATAACGAAACTTCGCTTGGGCTTTCTTTCTTCCCTCAAAAGGATCCACAAATAAATTGACTCGATCAATGATCGCTTTAGAATAGAAAAGTTTCGGATGATCGCCACCTTTTCCAACATAAAGGGTATTACTTGAAAGATCTTTTCCGACCACAAACCAAGGTCCAACATGCTCTGAAATATTCAGACCATGCCTCTGACCAATCGTATAGAACATCACACCTTGATGTTTGGCAAGCTTCTCTCCTGTATCAATATCAATAATCGGTCCTTGGGTGTCTGTCAAATAATTTTGTAAAAAGTGTTTATAATCTCTTTCCCCAATAAAGCAAATCCCGGTTGAATCTTTTTTGTCAAAAACAGGAATTTTTGCTTCCTTAGCAATTTGACGTACTTCTTCTTTCGTCAAATCACCCAGCGGAAATAAAACCCGATCTAAAACGTCGGGTTTCACACGATTGAGAAAATATGTTTGGTCTTTGTTTTGATCGACTGCACGATACATTTGACCATCTTTAACACGGGCATAATGCCCCATCGCAAGTTTATCAAAACCGTTTTCATCCATAAAATCATAAAAAGCATCAAATTTCACATAACGATTGCATAAAATATCTGGGTTGGGTGTATAACCTTTTTTAGTTTCTTCGAGAAAACGCATAAAAACCTCATCCCAATACTCACGAACATAATCTGCTCGAAGTAATTCTAAACCGAGATGATCAGCAACTTTTTTCGCATCTTCATAATCCTTCTCTTGGGAACATTGATCATCATCCAAAGTTGGATTACCTAAAATGTCATTGTTTGCCATGGAATCCCAATTTCTCATAAAAGCACAGGTCACATCATAGCCCTCTTCCTTTAACAAGTAAGCTGCGACTGCACTGTCTACACCGCCCGATAAGCCGACTAATACTTTCATTTCTATCACCTATCGTTCTAATCTTCTGTTTCGTCAGGTAAAAACGCCTCAATTTCTTCATCATCATAACCAACTTGGAATGTTTTGTCATTCATAATAATCGGACGCTTTAAAACCGACGGGTGTCTTTGTATGAATGTAATCAATTCCGACATGGAAAGTTCTTCGAGATCTAACTTCGATTCTCTCATTACTTTCGATCGCTTAGAGATAATGTCATCGGTCCCATTCATACTTCGCATGAGAAGATGTCTGATTTCTTTATCACTTAGCATCGTGGTGAAAATATTCTTTTCAACAAACTTCAAATTATGCTTTTTCAACCACTGACGCACCTTACGACAAGAGGCACAACCTGGCGAAGAATATAAAATGATCATCAATATTCCCCCTTATTGTCTTTATTATATCGTGAATAAAGACAATTTCCAAACCTCTTTTTTATTTTATCCAAATCATACCCATTTTGCTTTCAACATCATGAAGCGTTTCTTGTGCTTGCTCGCGTACTTTCTTTGCACCTTGATTTAAAACATCCTCTAAAATACCCGAATCAATGACATCTTGATAACGATTTTGGATAAGTTCCAACTCTTCACACACGACATCTGCGACTTCTTTTTTAAACGAACCGTAACCATGCCCTTGGAAGTGATTAACTGCTTCTTCTAAGCTAATCTCTCTTAAAGCTGCGTAAATGCTTAACAAGTTTGCAACACCCGCTTGATTTTCTGGATCATAAACAATCCGGTTTTCACTGTCCGTCACTGCTGACATGATTTTCTTACGAGCTGTTTTGAGATCATCTTTGAGATAAATCACACCTTTATTTCCTTCATGATCCGATTTACTCATTTTTTTACTTGGATCTTGCAAAGACATAATCCGTGCACCAACTTTGGGAATTACCGGTTCTGGCACAACAAATGTTTCACCAAAACGATTGTTGAATCGTTCCGCAAGATCACGTGTTAATTCCACATGCTGTTTCTGATCCTCTCCAACCGGCACATAAGCTGCTTGATGAATTAGAATATCCGAAGCCATCAAGCTTGGGTAAGTGTAAAAACCTGCACTCAAGGAAATACCGGTATCTTTTTTATCTTTGTATTGTGTCATTCGATTCAACTCACCCATCGATGTTAGCGAAGCCATGATAAATCCAAGTTGGGCGATCTCTGGAACATCTGTCTGTAAGAAAATATCTGTTTTCTTTGGATCCAAACCACTTGCAATATAAAAGGCTAATGCATCGCGCAAATTCGTCCGCAATTCTTCTGGATCAATTGGCATCGTAACACAATGCAAGTTCGCAATAAAAATACTGAGATCATAATCATCTTGAAAGGATACAAAAGGCTTTAAAGCTCCGATATAGTTTCCTAAATGCATCTGACCTGTTGGCTTAATTCCACTTATCATCCGTTGTTTTCTCATTTTATAAACCTCCATTTTCTTGAATGATCAAATCCACTTCCATTTGACTTAAGTATTTTTCATGAAGCATTCTTTTTAAAACATGTTCTTGTCTTTTTAAGGCCCCTTCATAGTTTGTGCTTAGTTGATAAATCGAAGGTGCCTGAGGGAGTCCTGCAAGCAAGGTAGCTTGAAACGGATTCAAATCCTTAGCAGACACAGAAAAATAGCCTTGACTAGCTTCTTCGATACCATAATAACCATCGCCAAAATAAATAATACTTGCATAAAGAGCAATGATTTCTTCTTTATCATAGTTCTTCATAATTTGACGGGCAATGAGATATTCTGAGACCTTTCTTGTCAAGGAAGCACTGTGATCGAAATACATGTTTTTAGCGAGCTGTTGAGGTATAGTGGAGCCCCCTTCTTGAAGATGATGGCTCCTTAAATTGGTCCTAAGCGCTCGCACAATCGCAATAAAATCCAAAGGAGAATCTCGATATGGATAGCGCGCATCTTCCGTTGCAATGATGGCCTTCACAAAAAGTGGCGCAATGTCATCATATGCAACATACGCCTCAGTCTTTTGAATTTCAAGAACCTTATCATGAACAGAAATCTCATCCGTCACTCTTTTATATTCTGAATAGCCGACCGTGGTGATTGCAAGTGCAAAAACAACAAAAACGAGCAAGACCACTTGAATTAATTTTTTAAATATTTTTTTCATCATCATGCCTCATTTTAAAAAAACACAGTTGCCTGTGTTTTTTATTATTGACCAAGTGAACGCATAATCTGTCGGATTTGTGCTTCAGATGGCTTTCTTCCCATTTGCATCATCATCGCACGAACTGTTTTCTCATCGATTGGTGGATTTTCCTTCAATTGTTTTTCAAACATACGTTTTGTGAGAAAGAAAGAAATCGCAGCACCGATGATACCGCCTAAAATCAAATTACCAAAACTGATCAGCGTTTTATTTGCAGCAATAATAAACATTTTCTCATCACCCAATCTTTCTATCGAATCTTCGAATGTTTATCTCTTATAAATTTTAAAAAAGACCCAGAGGGCATGATATAAATCCCCGTTAATTACAGGTGGGTGCTCTGTCCAATGGTACTGGGAATTCCAGTTAAAACCGGATTCACGCCCCATCAGAACCCGAGCTCCCTTATATCTAAGTGTCGGAAATATATGTTAACCCTCTAGGCAGTATATAGTATAACATATTTTTTAAAAAAAACATGTTTTTATTATGCTATACTATAATAAGTGAATTTGAGGAGGAGAATATGAAGTTATCAAACAGTTTTTTTTATACTCTTCGAGAAGATGTGAAAGACGAAGATTCCGCCAGTGGTAACTTGCTTGTACGCGGAGGATATATTAAGAAAAATTCTTCCGGTATCTACATGTTTATGCCATTAGGCCTTCGTGTCAAACGAAAAATCGAAGAAATTATACGAGAAGAAATGAATGCAATCGGATCAATGGAAATGACCATGCCGACACTCATTCCCGAAGAAGTCTATGTTCAATCAGGACGTCGTGATATCATTGGAACAAGCATGTTTCAACTCAAAGACCGTTATCAAAAACCTTTTGTTTTAGGTCCTACACACGAAGAACTTTTTGCAGAAGCTGCGAAAATGCAAATTCGCTCTTATAAAGACATGCCGGTGAGCTTGTATCAGTTTCAAACAAAATTCCGCGATGAAGCGCGGCCACGTTTCGGACTCATCCGTGTAAGAGAATTTGTCATGAAAGACGCCTATACTTTTGATAAAGATGAAGCATCATGCGACAGATCCTATGAAGCGATGTTTGAAGCCTATAAACGAATTTTCGATCGTTTAAACTTAGATTATCGCATCGTCAAAGCCGATACGGGAATCATGGGCGGACTTTTATCTGAAGAATTCCAAGCCCTTAGCCCAATTGGTGAAGATATTTTGGTCTTGGGCGAAGATACAGGTTATGCTAGCAATCTAGAAGTTGCGGAAAATGCAGCTCGAATTGTCAGCGATGAAGACTTTCTCAAATATGAAAAAGTTCACACTCCTAACGCGAAAACGATTGATGAAGTTGCGGAATTTCTCAATGAACCCGTACAAAAATTTGTGAAAACATTGATCTATCGTGTTGATGATCAACATGTTGCCTGCTGTGTGCTAGGGGATCGCGACGTCAACGAAACCAAACTTGCGAAACTTTATCAAGCGAGTGAAGTTGAACTTGCTGATTTCTACACGGTGGAAGAGATTACAGGTGCTGATGTGGGTTTTGCTGGCCCTGTCGGTTTAGAAGATGTCGATATTGTCGTTGACAGCCACATTGAAGGTCTAAGAAACTTCATTGTCGGAGCAAACGAAGATGACCATCACTTTATCAATGTTAACCATCACGACTTCAAAGCGACCCATATTGCTGATATTTCTAATGTAAAAGAAGGCGATCCAAACCCTGAGGGTGAAGGCGTTTTAAGCTTTCATCGAGGCATTGAAGTCGGTAATACCTTTAAACTTGGTACATCTTACGCTAAGGCAATGGGTCTTGAATATCTTGATCAAAACAACCAACTTCAAGATGTTCATATGGGCTCTTATGGTATTGGTCTAGCAAGAACAATGGCCGCGATTGTTGAACAAAACCACGATGAGCACGGCATTATTTGGCCGATGAATATTGCTCCTTATCATGTAGGCATCGTCCTTATTAATCATAAAAATGAAGAACATCAAAGTTTCGCACAAGAACTTTATGATTCCTTGCGTCAAGCAGGTGTTGATGTCCTCTTAGACGACCGTAAAGAACGACCAGGGGTTAAATTTAATGACATGGACTTAATTGGCCTCCCCCTTCGGATCACTATCGGACGTGATTTAAAGGACGGCTATCTTGAATTCAAACGTCGCCAAGAAGGACAATTTGAAAAAGTGCATGTTGATGAGATTGTTGATTTGGTTCTTAAGGAAATGAAAACTGAATAGAGAAATGAAAAGACTTGAGTTCATAGACTCAAGTCTTTTTTCTGTGCTTTTTTAAACTGTAGTAAAAGCAACTCCCCTTATCCACTTCGCTTAGAACACCATAATCAGAGCCAGTGGCATCGCATATCGCCTTTACAATGGACAAACCTAAACCACTTTGATTCACATCGCGATAATGATTCTTATCGATTTTATAATAGCGATCCCAAATACCTTCTTGCTCTTCCGCTGTCAAACCCGGACCACGATCACAAAGATAAACATAACAATCTTCTTTTTTTTCCTCAACCCGAATCGATAGATATTGTCCTCGCTCTGCATATTTTAAGACATTACTCATATAGTTATATAAAACTTGGCCCATCTTTACTTCATCAGCCAAAACTTCTAAGTTCGAAGGACAGTCTAATTCCACATGCCAATCAGTCCATGGAAAAAGTTGCAAGGTTTTTTCAATATGTTCTTTAAGATTAAAGACATTTTCATTCACATCATACATTTCTGATTCATATTTGGAAAGTGTCAACATATCGTTCACTAAGCGTTCTAAATGATCCACTTCATCAAGAATAATTTGCAGATGTGCTTCCCTTTTCTGAGGGTTATTTCCAGATAAATCGCGAATCATCTCCGCATATGCACGAATCATGGTCAACGGTGTTTTATAATCATGGCTGACATTCGCAATCAAATCTCGGCGCAAATCATCAGTTTTACGAAATTCTTCGGTAGCATAGTTTAAGGTTTGAGCCAAAGTCTCGACCTCTCGATAGCCTTCGCCACTGAAAGACACCTCAAAATCACCGCCTCCTAAACGCTTCGCAGAGTCCGTAAGATTTTCAATAGGTTGACTGAGATGACGCGATAGTAAAAACGAGACAAGAGTCGCTGTACTGAACACAATCACCGCCAGTAAAGCAAACTGTCGACGTAAAACATAGACCGTTGAATCCAAAAGTTCCATCGGTGCGTTGAGAAAAAGGTAATAATCTTCACCAACACCTTGCATGGTTTTTCCATAGAAAAACATGCCCTGATCGAAAATATCCGCCGAAAAACGGATTGAAAAAGAGTCGTTGCTCGCTTCTTTGGTCATATCGATATATTCTAAAATCGTATTTTTAGGTAAAGCATTTAGAATGCAAACCATGTTGCTTTTTGAGGTTTCAATCAATTTACCCTCTTCATCGTAAATGCTCCCACACATATTTTCCTTTGCGAGAATTTTACTGAAACGTTCATGATCAAATTCTTCTTCTTTCATCCCTTGAATAAACAAGCGTTCCGTCTCGTGGGCCTTTTGCATAATTACTTGCTGGCGACTGCGTTCATAATAAGGTCGAATAAACGAAATTTGCAACATCCATAAAAACAGTAAGGTTGTTCCTGTAAGAACCATGAAATAAAACCATATTCGCATCGCCAGACTGCGAGACGATTCCCTACTCCTCGACTTCAAATTTATAACCTGTACCGCGAACGGTCACAATAAACTTGCGATAAGGCCCTAAATTTTGTCGCAACATTTTTATATGGGTGTCGACTGTTCGATAATCCCCATAGTAGTTATAATTCCAAACTTTATCGAGAAGAACTTCTCGAGACATCGCCTGGTCCTTGTGACGAATAAGAAAGACTAAAAGATCAAATTCTTTTGGTGTTAAATTAACTCTTTCATTATCCACTTCAACCGTACGACCTGTAATATCAACATGCAAACCTTCAAATTGGTAAACACTGTGTTCAAAGCCTTTTCCTCTTTCCGCAATCGCTTTAATTCTCGCCATCAATTCTTTCGGAGAAAATGGCTTGGTGACATAATCATCAACACCCAATTCAAAGCCATGCAATTTATCAAACTCCTCCTGGCGTGCTGAAAGAAGGATGATCGGAACATTGGAAAAACTACGAATCTCTTTAACCGCCTCATAACCATCCATTTTAGGCATCATAATATCTAAAACTACAACATGATAAAAATTATTGCGAATTTTCTCTAAAGCTTCTTCACCATCAGAAGCTTCATCACATTCCATATCATAAGCCTCAGCATACTCTTTTACGACTTCACGAATATTCTTTTCATCATCTACAATTAAAAATTTAATCATTCTTAACACCCTCTTCATTTAATTTAAAACGATACAAATCATTCACAATGAGTGACCTTTCTTCTCGCATTTGACCCCGAATTAGAA
This sequence comes from Erysipelothrix sp., assembly GCA_030152625.1. Lineage (GTDB taxonomy): Bacteria > Bacillota_I > Bacilli_A > Erysipelotrichales > Erysipelotrichaceae > Erysipelothrix. Next base: position 270 of record JASLJD010000096.1, on the reverse strand, counting down.
TCAAAGCTCCTTTTTCTAAAAACTGAGCAATTTGCTCGTACAGACGCGGAAAAATAACCACATCCATTCGACCACTGGCATCACTGACTTCTAAGAAAGCCATGTCATCACCTTTTTTAGTCTTATGCCTTTTGATCCGTTCGATCATAACAATTAAACGATAGCGTCTTGACTTCGACACTTGAACCGATGAAATCAAATCCGTCTGATGTTTTTCTTGTAATAATGTACTGGGATGATCACTGAAATAAAATCCCAAAGCTTCTTTTT
>JASLJD010000056.1 GCA_030152625.1 Erysipelothrix sp. | reverse complement strand
CCTTAAACAAGGAGCTTGCAATCCCTATTTCCAAATGGGAAGCTTAGGCATTGACAGCATCGCTTATTCAACAGATGCGACACAGTTTTTTGGTTTAGATTACAAAAAAACCAATGTTCCTCATGCTTATACTCATGATTTAGCCAGTGAAAATTACCAATATGAAATGACTTATTTTGCTTTGCAATCGAAACGTTTCGCATTGAATGGGAAGGCGAAATATGGTTTTTATGGTCTCTTTGAACTAGATCATCCTCAAGCAATTTCTTCCTTGAAAAATGTGCAAGGAATTGAAGAAGTTTTTAAAGAAAAAGAAATTACTGAACTAGAGCATCAAGTTGATCCGATTAAAATTAAAGATGATTTTGCGAATGTTTTTGAGAGTGAAGCTTTGACTTCAGAAGAACTTGAGCGTCTTTACCCTCATAAACAATTCATTGAAAAAGATGAAACAGGCGAAGTGATGGCCTTTTTCGATGAAGCATATAATCATATTGTTTTACCAAATAAAGAACTTTTAAGTGAGAGACCACATGGGCATATTATTTCCAGTCTTTTTGATACTGAAAAAGTCAACAGCAATGTATTCACAAGCACGAATTATATCTATGGTGTTTTCGCAGCCCAAACAGTCGTCGGCAACACCTCATTCAATAAACTGAGTTCAACAACGCGTTGGATGCTTAACAACTTTAAAAATTCAGGTCGTAGAATGTATGTGAAAGTGAATAATCATTATCAACTCCTTGCTCTTCCGGCGGCTTATGAATTGGGACTGAACTATGCAAAGTGGATTTATAAAATAGAAGATGATTTCTTAGAAGTACGGAGTTTTATGAACGCAGAGAACACCCAAATGGTTTTTGAAGTCTTCTCTCATCAAGAAAAAGACTATGATTTCTTAATTACTGAGCAAACAGTCATGGGTGAACATGAGTTCTTACAGACGCCAGTCTACAAATTTAAAGAAAATGGACTTGAGGTTTATCCTTCTGAAAATTCGATGATTAAAAATCATTATGAAGATTTGTATTATCAACTCTATTTTGATACGGATGTTAAGATAGCAGGCGATGAAGTTTTCTTTGAGGATGAACACCGACGCAATGAAAGTATGCTCAGCTTCAAAGTGAAAGGACAAAATTCTTTCAAGCTTGTCACCAATGCTTATTTAGAAAAATCAGACAAAATTGAAACAATTGGAGATTTTGATCTTGAAAACAAACGATTTGAAGACTTTTATAAGAACTTAGGACATGGTTTTCATCTTGAATTAAAAGAAAATCAAACTGTTTATGATTTTGAGAAATTGAATGCAATCTTTAAGTGGTATAGCCATAATGCGATGGTTCATTATGCCGTACCTCACGGATTAGAACAACCCGGTGGTGCAGCTTGGGGAACAAGAGATATCTGTCAAGGCCCATTTGAGTACTTCATTACTACCGGTAATTATGAGATCGCTCGTGCGATTATCTTGCGTGTCTTTGAACATCAATTTAAAGAAACCGGTGAGTGGCCACAATGGTTTATGTTTGATCGCTATTCCATGCAACAAGACGATTCGCATGGAGATATTGTCTTTTGGCCCATTAAAATCGTTGGCGATTACTTATCGATGACCAATGATTTAGATATTTTCAATGAGAAGCTTGTTTATCGCAGTATTGAAACAATGCAGGAAACAGAAGAAGAAAGTCTTTTAGATCATATCAAACGTGCAGTTTCAAGCATTGAAAAACGCTTTATCGCTGACAGCTACCTTATTACCTATGCCGGTGGTGACTGGGATGATACCTTGCAGCCAGCAAGCAAAGAATTGGCTGAACGCTTAGTCAGTTCATGGACAATGGGCTTGGCTTATCAAAGCTTAGAGGGCATCGCTCAATCTTTAGAAAGCGTTGATGAAGCATTTTCTAAGTACTGCCATAGCTTGGCGGAAGGCATTAAAAAAGATTTCCAAAAACATATGATTAAAGACGGTGTTATTGCCGGTTTCGTTTATATTAATGAAGAAAATGAATTGGAATACATGTTACACCCAGAAGATGAAGTAACAGGGATTAATTATCGTCTACTCCCAATGACTCGAAGTATTATTGCTGATTTGGTTGATGAAGAGCAGGCGCTAAGAAATATTGAGCTCATCGAAAAACACCTCAAATGTCCGGATGGTGTTCGCCTCATGAATCGCCCAGCTCGCTATACAGGGGGCGTCAGTGAAATTTTCCAAAGGGCAGAACAGGCAAGCAATGTCGGAAGAGAAATCAGTTTACAGTATGTTCATGCTCATATTCGCTATATTGAAGCGATGGCAAAGTTTGGGAATGCTGAAGATGTTTGGGATAGTATTTACCGTATTTTACCAATTCGTATTCAAGATTTTGTTGAAAATGCGAATATTCGTCAAAGTAATGCATACTTTTCGAGCTCGGAGGGCGCCTTTAAAGATCGCTATGATTATCAAGATGACTTTGATCGTTTAAGAACAGGAGATATTCCTGTGAAAGGGGGTTGGCGTATATATTCAAGTGGACCGGGTATTTATCTTAATCAATTGATTTCAAATGCCTTGGGATTACGCTATGAACATGGAAAGTTCTTAGTAGACCCAATCTTATTAGATGCGTTTGACGGTTTACGTTTCACATATCACTGCTATGAGAAACCAAGCACGTTCACTTATCGTGTTGCAGAAAATGCAAGTAAAGTTGTTGATGTGAAAATCAATGGAGAAAGTTGTGAAATTGAGAAAGCAAGCAATGCTTACCGTGATAGCGGTGTACTGATTCGACAAGAACTTGTTGAGTCAAAATTGAATGATGAAGCGAATGAGATAGAAATTATTATACGATAAACAGGAGGTATATAGATTATGAAAAAACTATTGATTGTATTAATGACTGTTTTCATGCTAACAGCATGCGGTACGCAAAAAGAAGAACAAGAAGAACTTGTTTTGACTTACGCTAACTGGAACTTAGGAACCGAGGAAGAAAACAACCTCGAAAGACAAATGATTGAAGCATTTGAAGCTGAATATCCACATATTAAAATTGAAATTGATGAATCGATTTCAAGTGAAGATTATCGAGAAGCCTTAACGAACGCTGCAGCAGCTGGAACACTTCCAGATGTCTTTATGATTGACAACATTCCATTTGTTTACAGCAATGATTGGTTATTAGACATCAGCGAGTATAGTCAAAAAGATGAAGACTATCAGCTTGTTTCTGATGCGGTGCAAGAATCAGCAAAGGTCAACGATGAAACCATTGCTGTACCAGCGGGACAATTTATGGCAGGATATATGATTAACAAAGATCTTTTTGAAGATGCAAACATGGATGCTCTTGAACAAGGTTACAGTGTTGAAGAACTAGACGAAGCGATTCGTACTTTAACTGACCTTGATGAAGGTGTCTTAGGTTTAGCAAACGAGCAAAACATGCTTGAATGGTATCCAGCTGTCTTGAATGAAGACTTCCGTTGGTTTACATTTGATGGTGAGAAGTTTAATTTAGATTCCGAAGAGTTTAAGACAACCCTCAAAGTTATGAAAGATTATGCTAAGGACTTTGCTTTTGATCCACTTGAGTTCGAAGTGAAAGAAGAACTTGCAGGAGAAGATGAAATTACCATGTGGAAAGAAGGCGACATTGCTGTTCTTTATGGTGGTAGTTGGTTAGGCCCTGACTTTAAAGACTTGGCTTTCGATTGGGAATATGTTGGTTTACCAAATAATAAAAATGTTTTAGTCAATGACTACATGGGTGTTTCCAAAGAAACTAAGCATCCAGAAGCAGCTTATGAATTTGCAAAATGGATGACATTTTCAAAAGAAGGAACGCTCAAGCGTATCGAACTTGCGAAAGAAAATGACCTCTTTTGGGGATCGCTACCATTGATTAATGATGCAGAAGTTTTAGATGCTTACTTTGAGTGGAATGATATCCCTGGCATGAAGGATGCTTATGAAAACCTTGATCATGCGATTGTTGAATCCATTAAAACAATGCCGGGTTATGTTGAATCAAGATGGGAAGCAAGCACAGGTGTTGCTGTTGAAGATAAAGAAAATGCAACAATTGGGGATTTGCTTTATCTCATGGTTCGTAGTGATGTGAACCCTGATGATTACTTAGAACAAGTGAACACTCTAGCCAATGAAACATATCAAGAGGCACTTGAAGCAATGCATAGTCAAAGCGAATAAGAGAGATAGGAGTTTTAAATATGAAGAAACTAATCATCAATACTTTCCTTATTCTTGCCTTAATTTTAAGTGCGAGCAATAAGATCAGTGCAGAGGAAAAAGTGACAGAAACGCAGAACTATGCTTCATATTTAGAAGGTATCTCATCTTTAAATCATGGAGAAGGAACAGTTTTGACTGTTCCTTCTTATTCCATGATCCTTAATCAGAAAGAAAGCAAAGAAGAGATTCTTAATCTAAATGAAGGCGACGTTGTAGAAATTAAAGTCCCAGAGATGGAAAAAGGCGTTTATGCCGTGAAATTAGAATATCAAGTCTTAGGAAAAGGTTTGAGTCCCCTTCAGTTCGATTTAAGAATTAATGATGAACATCCTTTCAAAGAGGCAGAGGCACTCAAACTTCCTGTTTATTATCATAATGAAAGGGATGTTTTCTCGCTCAATAAAGAGGGACATGAAATTTTACCACGACAAATTAAAAGTGATGCATGGCATGAAGAATATATTCGAGATCCCAATGGCCATGTCTTTGCTCCTTTACAATTTGAAATCGATTCGGATGACAAAATTCGTTTGGAAGTTTTAAATGGCTCCCTTCGACTCAAATCTTTTGCTCTTGCTGTGAATGAAAAAATCCCATCATTTTCTGATCTAGCTAAAAAAGATATGCAAAATTCAGGTAATGAGCAAATTGTGCTCGCTGCGGAAAAGAATCAATCGAAAAACAGCTTGCAAGCGAAACAAGTGGTTTCAAGGGATATCAAGGTTAAACCCTATGACACACATCGTCTCTTGCTAAATGTGTTTGAAACATCTCAACCCAACGAAATCGTAAGTTATGACTTTGAAGTGGAAAAATCTGCTTATTATGCACTTGCAATCCATGCTCAACAGACAAAAATGAACGATGCTGTTTATCGAAACATTTATATTGACGATAAAATCCCTTTCCAAGAAGCCATCGCTTTTCCTTTTGAGGGAGAGAGTGATTGGAAAATGCATGTGTTTGCTGATGAAGAACCTTATTGGATTTATCTAGAGGAAGGCACGCACCGTATCAGTTTTGAAGTTAGCACAGAAGTTTATTATGAATTAATCACAATTTTAGAAAACATGAATGACCGCTTGAATGCTCTTAACCTTGAATTAAAGAAGCTTTTAGGGAGTGAAACAGATCGCTATCGAGATTGGGATCTCAGCAACTACATGCCTGATTTAGAAGATGATTTAATGCATATGAAATCCGCTTTAGAAAAGGAAAAAGAACGACTTTTAAAAGAAAATATTGTAGGAAGCAAAAGTGAGATTGTCCAAAAAACTGACCAGATTATCAAAGTTTTCGATCAGGTTTTAAAAAAACCGAATGATATTCCCAAAAATATGCATCTTCTTTCTGAAGGAAGTGGGTCGATAGCTCAAATGTCCTCCGATCTTTTAGATAGCATCAGTGATCAAAGGCTGTTGATGGATGAAATATATCTGTTTGAGGACATTGATGATTTACCGCATACCAAGCATTCATTCTTTGACAAAATACGTGAAACAAGCAAAAGGTTTTTTGCATCCTTTATTCGACCGAAAGAGGAAAAAACGGATAAACTTCAAGTCTGGGTTAATCGTAATCGAAATATTGTCGAAGTCTTGGATAGGATGGTCAGCGAAGGCTTCAGTAAAAAAACAGGAATTGAAGTCGAAATATCTGTTATGCCCGATGAACAAAAACTTATTTTAAGCAATGCTTCCAAAGTACAGCCCGATATCGCCCTAGGTATTTCCACGAACATGCCTTATGAGTTTGCGATTCGAAATGCTGCCTTGAACCTGAAAGAACAAGACGGATTTGAAGAGGTTGTTGGAAGGTTTTCACCTGGTGCGATGATGTCTTATGTCAAAGATGAAGGGGTTTATGCTTTACCTGAAACACAAGATTTTTATGTTACGTTTTATCGCAAAGATATTTTTGAAAAACTCGGCTTGAGTGTTCCCGATACTTGGGATGAGGTCTTGGCTTTACTGCCAGAGTTACAGCGCTATGGCATGAATTTTTACACTCCTTTGGCTTCCAACACAGGTATGAAGCCTTTTATGTTTACTGCACCTTTTATCTATCAACAGGGGGGGCGCATTTATAATCCTGAAAACATGCACGTGGCATTGGAAGAATATGAAGCGATGCAGGGTTTTCGAATGATGACTGATTTATTCAGTATTCATGCCGTACCGCTACAAGTTTCGAACTTTTACCATTCTTTTCGATACGGTGATATTCCTATTGGAATCAGCAATCTGGCGGATTATCAAAAACTTTTAACCGCAGCACCGGAGATCGCTGGACGTTGGGATATCGCACTTCATCCTGGCGTTCAGAAGGAAAACGGAGACATCCATCGTCATGCAACAGGGAGTGCTCAAGCTTCAATGATTTTTTCTGACACAGAGCATGCGGCGGAAGCTTGGCAATTTTTAGACTGGTGGACAAGCACTGAAACACAAACTGAATTTTCCCATCGTCTCCTCAATCTTTATGGCTATGAATATCTATGGACATCGGCTAACTTGGATGCCTTTAAAGAACTTCCTATTAACACAAATCATAAAAAAATTATTCTCGAGCAGTGGGAATGGCTTTTCGAAGTCCCGAAAGTTCCGGGTGGTTACATGGTTGAAAGAGAAATTAGTAACGTATGGAATCGGAATGTCTTTGAGGGAGAAAATTTAAGGGCTGCCTTGGATGAGTCGATTATTCGCATGAACCGAGAACTGGACCGCAAACTTGAAGAATTCTCTTATAAAAAACAAGGTGAATTGATTAAAGACTATTATCTACCAACAATTGATGACATTAAGAAATGGAGTGAAAAGAATGAGTAAGTTAAAAGCTTTTATCCAAGAAAAAAAGAAAAT
>JASLJD010000047.1 GCA_030152625.1 Erysipelothrix sp. | reverse complement strand
ACTTTATTTAAAAATGATCCAAGAAGGCGAAATGGGGGCAAAAACATGGGAGACCATCGAAATGCTTACGAGCTAGAAGCTTGGTCTAAAAACCAAGTCGTTTTGGGCTTAGATGAAGCGGGAAGAGGCCCCATGGCTGGTCCTCTTTTAGTTGCTGGTGTTGTTTTTCCGAAAGGATTTCATCATGAAGCAATTAATGATTCGAAGAAATTGTCAGAGAAAAAACGTTTGGAACTTGAAGAATTGATTAAATCAGAGGCAGTTTGGTATTGGATTGAGACCATCTCCGTAGAGGCGATTGATGAACTCAATATCTATCAAGCGACCCGCTTAGGCATGCAGAAAATTGCGGATGAAGCGCCGGCAGATTTGATTTTAAGTGATGCGATGCCTTTGGAGGCAAAAGATTCCAAGAAGACATATCTTAGTTTGATCAAGGGTGATCAAAAATCGATCAGCATTGCAGCGGCCAGTATTCTTGCGAAAAATGCACGTGATCGAATCATGATTGAGTATGATGCCCTTTATCCTGAATACGGTTTTGCACGTCATTAGGTTTATGGAACCCAATCGCATAAAGTAGCTGTTTTGAAGCATGGCCGTCTAGCAATCCATCGGAATTCGTTTCGATTTAAAGATGAGGACCAAATATCTTTTGATATTTAGGACTTATCTTTTTTTATTTCTAATTAAAAGTAATGAGAAACTATTTGAAAAATCTATCTTTTCATTACCAAGGTTATCAGCCAGCAATTAAAAAAGCTTTTTTGCGAAAAGAAAAGGTGCCTGAATACCGTTCTTCCTATCCCTATATTTGCATTGGTGAGAAGTTTTATCCTGAGGGGTTTTATGATTTGTATGATCCGCCTTTTGTCCTGTATTATCAAGGTAATCTAGAACTTTTAAAAAAAGAAAAGAAGCTCGTTTTAGGGAGTCGTCGTCCAAGTGATTATGCCTTGAGGATGAGCCGAAAGTTTTGCGAATATTTTGCTCAAGAGAATGTTTTGGTTTCGGGTTTAATGCAAGGAATTGACACGGTGGTTCATCAAAAAGGCTTGCAATATGGAACAATTGCGATTCTTGCTTCGGGACTGGACTGGATATATCCACTTGAAAATAAGCGATTACATGATATTATTGCACAAGAGCAGCTCATGATTACAGAAGTCCCAGAAGCGGTGCCTTTGCGCCCTAAACATTTCATCACACGCAATCGCTTATTGGCAGCAATCGCTTCGGATATTTATCTGATGTCTGCTTGGGAAAACAGCGCTTGTTTACGAGTTGTTGATACTGCGCTGGAGCTGAATCGAACAATTTACGCATTGCCTCACCCCGTGGATGATCGCAGCGGGGAAGGTTGTAATCGCCTTATACTTGAAGGGGCGATGATATTGACAAAAGAGGATCTCTTATTCAAGATATAGATGAGGAGTGTTTTTATGAAAAAATTAGTCATTGTGGAGTCGCCTTCGAAAGCGACGACCATCGAACGCTATCTTGGGAAAGACTTTGAAGTTGTCTCATCGAAAGGACACATTCGTGATCTTGCTACAAGAGGGAAAGATGGCTTAGGTGTTGATTTTGAAGATGATTTTAAAGCGACATACAGTATTAATCGTGGCAAAAAGAAAGTTGTGAATGAATTAAAGAAAAAGGCAGAAAAAGCGGATATTGTTTATCTGGCAACGGACCCCGACCGTGAAGGAGAAGCGATTTCTTGGCATTTGGCCCAAGAGCTGGATCTTGATTTAGAACAAGAAAATCGTGTGGTCTTTAATGAAATTACAAAGGGTGCTGTATTAGAAGCGATTGAAAACCCACGTAAAATCGACATGGATCTTGTGCGCTCACAAGAAACACGTCGTATTCTTGATCGCATCATTGGTTTTAAGCTCTCTAAACTGCTCCAATCGAAAATTCGTAGTAAGAGTGCAGGCCGGGTCCAATCGGTCGCTTTAAAACTGGTTGTTGATCGTGAGAAGGAAATTGAAGCCTTTATCCCTGAGGAGTATTGGACTGTGACAGCTTTATTCCTTAATGATGGTCATGAAATTGAAACTAAAGTGAATCGTTATCAGGGAGAAAAACTTGACTTATCCAATGGTGATGAAGCACAAAAGGTTTTAGATGCTTGTCAAAATGAATTTAAGATTGCGAAACTTGAAAAAAGAAAACGTAAGCGTCAGCCTAAAATGCCTTTTATTACTTCAACCTTACAGCAAGAGGCTTCAACACGCCTTAATTTTTCATCAAGAAAAACGATGACTATTGCTCAAAAGCTTTATGAAGGGGTGGAAATTGACGGGGAAATTGAAGGTTTAATCACTTATATGCGTACCGATTCCACACGCCTCAGTCAGGTTTTTGTTGACGATGCTAAATCATATATTGTGGATGAGTATGGTAAAAAGTATTTGGGTCGCTACCGTCCAGGTAAGAAGAAGGATAATCAACAAGATGCTCACGAGGCCATTCGTCCAACCAGTGTCATGCGAACACCGGATCTTGTCAAGCCTTATCTTAATCGCGATGAATATCGTTTGTACCGTTTTATTTACTACCGTGCGCTTGCTTCATTGATGGCGCCGGCAGAATTTGATGCCATCTCTGTAATCTTTGAGCAAAACGGTTATGAATTTAATGGAAACGGACAGGAACTTGTCTTTGATGGTTATATGAAAGTGTATGACTATGATCAATCAAGTGATCGTTTGGTTGGGAAACTGGATAAAGATAAGCTTTACAAGGCAGAAAATGTGGAAGCGAACCAACACTTCACTCAACCCCCAGCTCGCTACACGGAAGCGCGCCTTATTAAGGAATTGGAAGAAAAAGGCATCGGTCGTCCAAGTACCTACTCGATGATTTTAGAAACCATCGTTCGCAGAGCCTATGCTACTTACGGTGCGGTTTCTGAGACATCAAGAACAAAGGTCTTTAAACCCACTGAGCAAGGAGTTCTCACCAGTGAAAAACTCGATGAACACTTCTCGGATATCATTAATGTCGATTATACCGCTCAAATGGAAGATGAATTGGATGAAATTTCAGAAGGGCATAAAGATAATGTGGAATCATTGCAGGCTTTTGTGGATAAATTTTACCCACTTCTTGAAGAAGCGGATAAAACGATGGAAAAAGTCGAACCTGAAAAATTGGGAGAAGCTTGCCCAGATTGTGGTGGCGATTTAGTCTACCGTTTTGGTCGCTATGGTAAGTTTATTGCTTGTTCTAATTTCCCGAAATGTCGTTATAATCGTTCATTAAAACAAGAAGAACCCGAATATTTGGGAGAAAAATGTCCGGATTGTGGTGAGGAATTGATTCGTCGTAAGAATCGCTTTGGATCGTATTTTATCGGTTGCTCAGGCTATCCGAAATGCCGTTACATCCGTCCAGATGACAAAAAGAAAAAAGAAGAAGAGAAGGAGGAAGCAGACGATGCGAAAGAGAGTTAGAGTTGTTGGAGCGGGTCTTGCGGGAAGTGAGGCCGCTTATCAACTAGCGAAAGCAGGTTTTGACGTTGAGCTTGTGGAAATGCGTCCCAAGAAAATGACACCGGCTCATAATACGGAAGATTTTGCCGAGCTTGTGTGCTCGAATTCTTTCCGTTCAAATGCACTCAATAATGCTGTGGGCGTCCTGAAAGAAGAAATGCGTCTTTTGGACAGCATTGTTATTCATACAGCCGATCAACATGAAGTCCCTGCTGGCAGTGCTTTGGCGGTTGATCGCTTTGGTTTCAGTGAAGCGATCACAGAGAAATTGAAGGCAATGAGTAATGTTCAAATTGTGCATGAAGAATTCAGTGAATTTGATGAGACCCCAACCATTATTGCGACGGGTCCTTTGACTTCCGATCGTTTAAGCGAAGTGATCTTAGAAAAGTTTGGTGTCGATGATCTTCATTTCTATGATGCAGTAGCGCCGATTGTTTCGGTGGATAAGATTAACTTTGATATTGCTTATCGTAAATCCCGTTATGATAAAGGGGATGGGGCGGATTATATTAATTGCCCAATGGATAAAAAGACTTTCGATGCTTTTTATCGGGCTATTTTAGAAGCTGAAGAAGCGCCGATGCATCATTTTGAAGATGTGAAAGTCTTCGAGGCTTGCATGCCGGTAGAGGAAATGGCTCGACGTGGCGAAAAAACCATGTTGTTTGGTCCTTTGAAACCAGTCGGTTTAGAAACACCGGATGGCAAACGTCCTTATGCAGTGGTTCAACTTCGTCAAGATGATGCAGCGGCATCTTTATATAATTTAGTGGGCTTTCAAACACGTTTAAAGTGGTCAGATCAAAAGCGAATCATTCAAATGATTCCCGGTCTAGAGGAAGTTGAAATTGTTCGTTATGGCGTGATGCATCGTAATACCTATCTTCGTTCTCCGGGTGTTTTAAACCAATTTTACCAAAGCATTGCGATGCCACATGTCTTTTTTGCAGGCCAGGTAACAGGTGTTGAAGGTTATGTTGAATCGGCTTCAAGTGGTCTCTATGCTGCTTTGAGTATGATGCAATATCTTCGGGGCGAAAAAATAGAAGCCTTGAGTTCAGAAACCATGATGGGGGCTTTAGCTCATTATGTCGCGAATGCCAATCCTCAAAACTTCCAACCGATGAATATTAATTTTGGGCTTGTGTCCAATCGTACAAAAGATCGAGAAATGATGGCAGAGCGAAGTCTTTCAGAAGTGAGGACTTATGCAGAAAAAATATCTCAATGAATTTTTGATGGAATTAGAAATTAAGCACAGTGGCTCTGAGCACACGCATCAAGCTTATGAGAAGGATATTCTTCAATTTTTTGACTTCCTTGAAGAAAAAGATTTTGCAGATCTTCAATCCATGGATGTTTATCATTATCTTGATAGGCTTTATAGTTTGAAGCTCAAGCCCGCTACGATTGCGCGAAAAATGAGTGCGTTGCGGAGTTTTTGGCGCTTTTGCCAGCAAAACTTTGGCTTTGGTCCTAATCCATTTAACGATGTGAAGGTTCGTGATGGTGGTCGAAAGTTACCAGAATTTTTAATGCATGAAGAATTACAAGCCTTGTTTTTGACTTGTGATAACAGCCCGATGGGGCAAAGAGATCGCTTGATGATGGAAATCATGTATGCTTGTGGTTTGCGTTTAAGTGAATTAACGCAGCTGCAAAGAACGGCGATTTCACTGAAAGAACGTTCGATTTTAGTAGAAGGTAAGGGAAAAAAAGAACGTTATGTGTTTTTCTATCCTGATCTGGTTGATTTATTGGCAGAGTATATGGAAGAGACTTTGCCGATATTAAGAAAGGATAAAGAACATGACTATCTTTTTGTAAATCGTTTTGGTAACCCGATCAGTGAACGCGGGGTCCAGCACGTTGTTGCGAAAAGGGGTCGGGAGGCAAATTTGAAGAAGCATGTGCATCCGCATATGTTTCGACATAGCTTTGCGACCCATCTTTTGGATAATGGGGCAAATTTACGCATTGTGCAAAGTCTTTTAGGTCATGAGTCTTTATCGACGACGCAAATTTACACCCATGTGAGTAAGGAACGCATTCAAAAAGTTTATGATGATACGATCAATCACATAATTTAACATAAAAATGCGATAATTGAAGGACATTCATTCTGTATTATAATAGACGTAAGAGATAGCTCTTACACTGTATGGTAACCTCTTCTCCTATATTCATATCCCCTTGTGAATAATATATGATTTATCATGCAGATATTCTTTCCCCTTATAAAAAAATGAAAAGAAAAAAGCCTTAACGATAATCACGGCTTTTTTCTTTTTTGTTTGTTGAAAGGTTTGACATTGTACATTGTTTTCTCTATAATTAAGTAGCGTTTATGAAGTAGGGTGAGATTATGAAGTTTCAAAAAAGCGATTTGGATTCTCTTGAGGTTCCATATTTTCGAATCGATCAGGAGATGGCAATCGAAATAGAAGATCATCCTCGTTGTCGTGAGATACGGAATGTTCAAGTTGTCGGTGATGTTTTCTATGAAAAACATGATGCAGAGCTGAGTGTCCAACTTGATATTGCCGGTGAGATGGTGGTTCCTTGTGCGATTACATTGAAACCGCTCGACATTGATTTTTCGGTCCATTATGATGAAATCTTTTCATTCTATGCAGCAGATGATGAAGAAGAAACGATGGATGAAGAATCGCTTGAAGAGATTATCTATCTTGATGCAGAGGAGCTCGATTTAGAGCCCCATCTTCGCACAGTTGTTCTAGCAGAAATACCATTAAAAGTGGTTGACCCCGAATTGGAAGACTATCCTGAAGGGGATGGTTGGGTTGTGATGACTGAGGAAGCGTATGAAGAAGAGAAAAGTCAAGAGATAGATCCACGACTCGCAAAATTACAAGAATTTAAAGTTGATTAATTGGAGGTGATGATGATGGCAGTTCCAAAAAGACGCACATCTAAATCAAGAAAAAATAAACGTCGTACACATTATAAATTACCACGTGTAACATTATCGAAAGATCCGCACACAGGTGAATATCATGTTCCACACCGTCGTAGACGTGAGGACTTTAAATAAAATCTTGGGCAACCAAGATTTTTTTATCGATGATGATGAAAAATTCTGAACGTTTTCTCAACGCCTTTGTTAATATTGAAATGCTTTTAAAGGAAAAACTTAAGACGAATCGTTATTCTTTTTCCAAAATGGTGCACCTTGCATCGAAGCGTTTCGCGGATGTTCGCCATGTTCGTGAAGATCTTTTAGAGTATGCGCAATTGCGGAATGCAATTGTTCATAATCGCATTAATAAAGATGAGGTGATTGCGGAACCTCATGATAAGGTTGTGGAGCATATTGAGGCCATTGAAACGTTCTTATCTCAAGCTAAGAGTCTTGAAGAACTTCCGTTTCCGACCGTTTTCACAGCCGAGACAAGCGATGATTTAAAAAGGATATCGGAAATACAAGAAGCAAAGAACTATTCGGTTGTCCCGGTTTATGATGCGAAAATCTATCAGGGCGCTATCCATGCTCGTTTGTATCAAAGAGCGTATGCCTTGTCACAAGGTGATTTGCAAACGGTCGAAGATGTTTTGCAATATGATGTCTATCAAGATCGGATTTTCTTTATTACAAAGAAAATGCCTATTTGGAATGTCTTAGAGTTTTATATGCAAGAATATGAAAAGGGAGAGGCGCTGATTGCTCTTTTTGTGACAGAGACGGGTTCTCGAAAAGAGAAGATTGAGGGTATTCTAACGCATGCAGACATTCCCCTTTTAATGAAGTACTTGAATATTCCTTATTAAGAGGGTATATTATTTAAGAAGAAAGCAAAGGAGTTTCCCATGGCAAATTATTTTAAGATGAAAAATGCTTCCCTAAAACGTTAC
>JASLJD010000094.1 GCA_030152625.1 Erysipelothrix sp. | reverse complement strand
GTAAGCCATGTTTTAAAAAGCGAAAAAATAAAAATGATCCCTGCATAACCAATCGTCGGATAAAGAATACTCACCAAATTTTTAAACCCTAGAAAACTTAGGAAATAAGCTGTTAACAAAGTTAAGGCAAAAACTCTTTTAAACTTTCGACTTCCCGGGCTTGCAAAACGGGCGCTTAAGGCATAGAACATGCTCACAGCCGTATTGAAAATCATGCTTAATATAATAAAAGATGAAAACAAACCTAAAGATGGGTGAATGCCATTCAACATTTCAAGCAACGGAAAATCCGCTGAATAAACGCTGGGAAAAACATAAGATAAAGCTAAACTGATAATCAAAACTAAAACTCCAATGATAATACCACCAATTAAGCCACCTTTTCCGGCAATCTTAGGATGCATTTCTTCCCCACCCATCACAATCGCCATCGACACACCAACACTCAAACTCATCGCAACATAATTTAAACTTGATAAAGACCAATGCGAAAATTGAGCGGGATTGCTTAAGACATAGGCTTCATAAAAATCTGGCGCTTGGGGCCCTTGTAAGATAATATAAAGTGAAGATCCTAACAAAAGTAAAATCATGACTGGGCTTAAAGAAGCAATCACTTTAGAGACTTTTTCAATATTAATAAAGGCTGTGCTGAATACCAGTATCGCAATAAGGAGCGATGCCTTCGGTATCGACCAAGCAAATTGCTGGTGAAGATTGGATCCTGCACCCGCAATCATCACAACACCAATACTAAATAATGTAAAAATGATTAAAAAATCAAAAAAAGAAGCGAGTTTATCAGGCATCATTTTTCGAAAAACAAATCGATGCTCATTGGCTTGATAATAACTAGCAATTTGCAAAAGCATTAAACCCGTTATTGCAAAAAGGAACAGCGATAAAAGCGCTCCGTAAAAGCCCTCTCTTCCAAAAATGACAAAATACTGCATCATTTCTTGGCCCGAAGCAAAACCTGCTCCTACTAAGACACCAACATAAGCCATTGCTAAAACAAGAATATTTTTCTGTTCAATAAATAAAACCTCTCAATCATACAATTATTGATTCTAACACAGTCTTAAAAAATTACAAATCATTTGAACAAGAAAAAGCTGGTTTTATGCACCAGCTTAAATATTTTAGCGAAGATTTTTTAAAACCTCGGCCGCTTCTTTGACTTTTTCAAAATCGACAATCTCATAATCCCCCGCTTGATGATAGGCATAAGGTACTTTCGCCTCAGCCAGGCTCGGGTCTTTTTTCCAAGCCTTAAAAGAACCATGTACTTGTTTCAAGCCCGCCTCCTCTATCAATTGTGTGATATTCTCAAGATTGACACCCGCTCCTGCACAAATTTCAATTTCCTTCCCATAATTCTTTTCTAAAAACGCTAAGTTTTCAAGACCCAATTCGACATTGTCTTTCTGACCACTGCTCAAAATACGATCGACTTTCAAAGAAATCAATGTTTCGATTGTCTTTTCCATATCTGCAGCACGGTCAAAGGCACGATGAAAAACCGCTTCCGCATCATATCGATGGCATAGATCAACCATTTTTTTCGTAGAATCAATGTCAACTTCAAATTCTTCACTTAAAAAACCAAAGGCGAGACCATCTACACCTGCCTCCAATAAAATTTTCGCATCTTCAAACATCACCGCTTTGTCCTCATCATTATAAACAAAGCTGCCACCTCTTGGTCTAATCATTGCGATAATTGGAATATTCACTTCTTCTAAGACCTTTTTGACAAGTCCTAAACTGGGCGTTAGACCCCCCATATGTACGGCTGTGTTCAGTTCAATCCGATCAGCCCCTGCTTTTTCTGAAACAATACAATCTTCTAAACTTCCTGCACAAGTTTCTAAAATATATTTTGACATAAAATCCTCCTGTTAGACATCCATACCATTTGAGCAAAACACAAGAACACGTTCATTTTTCAAGCAGCCTAAAGAATGCTCTCCCTTATAGTATGCCATGAATACCTTTATTTTTGAAATGTGGGCATGAGCTTAAAAAAACCTCACGATTTTATATCGAGAGGTTTTGCTTTTTATACATATAGAAAGATCTCTTCCAAGATGTTTTCACTGTCTAAGCCAACCATCAATGAAAACTTACCTGTATCACTTTTATATTCTAAATGATGATTATAATAAGCCAAATCTTCAAAAGACAGTTCAAAACAAATTTGCTTGGAAGAACCCGCTGGGACAAATACTTTTTCAAATCCAACAAGTTCCTTGATTGGGCGAACAACATCCGCGACATGGTCACGAATATACCATTGAACAACCTCTGTACCATCACTTTGAGATGGGTTGAAAAGACAGACAGAAGCTTTTAAGCACTCATCTGTTTCAAGACGATCTTTTTCCAAACACAAATCTTCTAAATACATGGAAGAATAAGTTAAACCGTGCCCAAAAGGATAGCGTGCTTCATTGGGAACATCCAAATATTTAGAACTGTATTTAGGATCTGCCCCTTCTAGATCACTTGGCCGTCCTGTGTTTTCGCGATGATAATAGACAGGTACTTGTCCAACATGATATGGAAAGCTCATTGCTAACTTCCCATTGGGGTTAACATCCCCAAAAAGGATCGACAAGATTGCCTCAGCACCTTCTGTACCAGGATAGAACGCTTCTAAAATAGCATCAGCACTCTCACTCATGTCACTGAGATCAAGGGGCCTACCATTGATCAAAACGACAATGAGATCGAGGCCTTCCTTAGCGCGTAAGTGACGATATAAATCTCTTTGGGCTTGAGGTAAGCGAATGTCCGAACGACTGGCTGCCTCACCACTCCAAGAACTCGGTTCTCCTAAAAATACAACAAGTTTTTCAACAGCCTCTTCTTCAATGAGACGATCAATGGCCTTTTTATCTTCTTCAGTAAAGGCATTCAAATCATCCCAAGCATAAGTCGGATACTGACCATCCAAAGCTTCCTCAACACTTCTAACATCCTCAAAACGGCCACGCCATGACCAAGCTCCCATTAAATCTTTTGAAGCAAGAAGTGGACCAACAAAGGCAAGCTTATCGTCTTTTGATAAAGGAAGACTTTGCTCTCTGTTTTCTAAAAGAACCATCGACTCTAAAGCTGCTTCATAACTTATGCGACGATGCTCTTTAGATAGAATGTATTGCTTCTCTTTCTTTTGGTCCAAAAAAGCAAATGGATTTTCAAAAAGACCCAGATCATTTTTTAATTTTAAGATACGATAAACAGCCTCATCGAGCATTTCTTCAGATATCACAGCATCTTCAATGAGTTTTTTAAGATGTTTATGGTAGGTGAAAGTCATCATTTCAATATCAACACCCGCCTCAATCGCCATTTTCGCAGCATCGTAATCATCTTCAGCGACACCATGCGGAACAGCCTCCAAAACAGCACCCCAATCTGAAATCAAGACCCCATCGAAAGCTAAGTGGTCACGAAGTTCATCCCGCATTAAGCTTTTATTAGAGCTTGCGGGAATACCATTCCAAGTATTAAAGGATGTCATCACCATTTTGACGCCTGCTTGAATGCTTGCCTCAAAAGCGGGCATATAAAGGTTACGCAAACGATAAGGCGAAATATCAACACTGTTGTAATCACGACCAGCTTCACTTGCGCCATAACCAATAAAGTGCTTGGCACAAGCTGCTAAAGATTCTTCTTGCCCTTCTGGATTTTGAAAACCTTTAACATAAGCTTTCGCAAGTTCACTAGCAAGATATGGGTCTTCTCCTGTCGATTCTAAAACACGTCCCCATCTTGGATCAAGCACCAAATCTAACATCGGTGCAAAGCTGACATGCAGACCAGAAACGGCTCCTTCTTTGGCTGCGACAGCAGAGGTTTTCTCGATTAATTCGGGGTTCCAAGATGAAGCAAGGGCTAAAGGAATCGGAAAAATCGTTTCATAACCATGAATAATATCGGCCATAAACAAAAGTGGAATGTGATGAGGATGTTTTTCCATATATTCTTTTTGAATCGTATAGACATCTTTCGCACCACTTACTCCTAAAACCGATCCTGCCAAGTGAACAGGAAGATCCTCAATCCCATGCTCTGAAAGCATGGGGCCAGTTATTTCACTGCTGTTTTCCAAAAAGAAGTCGCCACTAAGCTGTTGAAGTTGCCCTATTTTTTCATCAAGGCTCATCGACTCTAATAAGGCGATAATCTGTTCTTCTGTCATACTAAGTCACCTTTTTCCAAGAAAGTAAGTCACTTGCTCTTTGTACATATTCATTTTGCATATAGAGTTCCCAAATAAGACCACTCCGATAATTTTCATACATAATCAAAGTAATTCCTTTATCGATACCGATGAATCGATCGGCATAATAGGCTGGTTCTACATCAAGATTATAAGAATCGTATAAACCATATTCGCCAATTAGACGTGGGTGATTTTCATAAAAATAATTCATCGCATCAATAGATTGTTGCGCTGTATAGACAATCGACGCACTCGATGCGGTTGGAGCGATTGTTCCATCATCTTGTGCATCCGTTTTACCGTTTTGATAAGCAGGACTGCCCCAAGCATAGTAACCATTGGGCCCAATGCAAGCAGTCCAACCCCAAGATTTATCATGGTATGTTTTCATGTTTTTAGGATTGTCTACAGCATACTGCCATTGCGCAAGACTGGCTTTTCGAGCATTTTCAAACCAATTAATACCCTCTTCATCATAAACATCTCGAAAGTCATAAAATGCATGAGAAAATTGATGAACAAAAAGAGCATTTTGGGGTGATGTGATAAATTGATAGTCGCCATAAATAAACGGTTCACGACTGAATCCTTTATAAACCTTGGCCGGCAAAGGATACGTTGGTGATCCGACCGCAAGAACATATTGCATCAGTTGCTCAGCGTACATATCCCATTGCCCAAAGCCACCTTCT
>JASLJD010000130.1 GCA_030152625.1 Erysipelothrix sp. | reverse complement strand
AAAAGTTCATATTCTAATTCGAAGTCTTCGTTTTGGTCAAAGATACTGTGATCTAGACACCATGTTCCCCATGTATCTTTAATTTCTATTCGTCTTGTATGACTTTCAGCGACCTTGTATAAGTCGTGAATTGTAATTTTTTCCTCTTCAAAAAGTTTCCCTATCTTATCTTCAGCTTCTTTTAAAGAAGTGATTACGAATTCATGTTCAATAAGTTTTTCGCCTTCGGGTATTTTGATAGTAAATAATAAGTGATCACTATATTCACGCAGTCTTATCATTTGTTTTTTATCATAAAAATAATTACTTTGAGTGTCGAAGTAAATGTTTTTTTGCTCGATTAAAAGACCATTTTTAAAAATGGTCTCTTTCAATCTTTGATGATCTTTTTTACTGATCATTGTTTTAAACTCTATTTCATAGTGGGTTTCCATACCTCTATTTTAACAAATATCTATGTAAAAGGAAGTGAAAAGTATGAAAAGATTTACACTGGTGCATCGTGGTGATGATTTTTCGGCGGAAATGTGTCAAAAAATCCGTCAATCTTTAGAAAATGCAAATTTTATTTATGACTCCAAAAAACCTGAATTAATTATCTATATAGGTGGAGATGGTACCCTCTTAAAAGCTTTTCACCAATGGATTCATCGTATTGATGAGGTTGCTTTTACAGGTATTCATACAGGAACATTGGGTTTTTCAACCGATTACACTACGGAGCAACTTGAAGAATTCATTGATGATATTATTCATAAAGAAGTTGTCTATGAAGAAAAAAGAATTTTAAAAGCAGAATGTTATCATTCAAATGGTGAAATTTCTGAATATTATGCTTTAAATGAAATTAGAGTTGAAAATATTGTGAAAACGCAAGTAATGGATGTTTATCTCGATAAGGACTACTTTCAAACGTTCAGAGGAAATGGGCTTTGTGTCAGTGGACAGTATGGATCGACAGCTTACAACCGCTCGATAGGCGGAGCTGTTATTTTTCCTGGTCTGGATTTACTTCAAATGACTGAAATATCAGGGATACATCATCGTCATGCCCGAAGCCTGGGATCACCTTTAATTCTTCATCCCGATAAAACTTTAGTTTTCGAAAGTAATTCTTTTAAGCATGCGTTGTTTTGTTATGATCATCTGCACATCCATATGGATGATATTGAAAAAGTAAAGCTTTTGAATAGTAAAAAAACAATGAAATTCGCCCACTTCAATAAGAGAAGTCATATTGACAGGCTTCATTCATTGTTTTAATTGTTTAATGTTGCTGTTGGTTTACATTTTCACTCGACATAAAGAAGGCCACAGCCATTGGAATCATGTATGAAAGTAAGGATGAACCACCATAGGAGATAAAAGGAAGGGTAATTCCTGTAATTGGAAGAATTCCCATAATCATGCCCATGTTTTGAAATTGTTGGAAAAGAAGCATGCCTAAAATCCCCATCATCATGTAACGTTCTTTGTCAAGATGACTATTTAAGGTAATTTGGACAAGCTTAATATCCAATCCAAAGGATAATAAAATAACAATGACCCCACCCAAAAACCCAAAATTTTGTGCAATAACGGAAAAAATGAAGTCTGTTTGTGCTTCAGGGTATTGTAAAATTGCTGTTTTGAGAGGGTGGCCAAACCAACCAGCTGTACCATAAGAAGCAATTGATCGATAGAGCTGGAAACCATGGTGATCAGCGTATTTTTCAAAATCCAACCAACCATAAAATCTTTTAAGACGGTAGCCACCACCTACTAATTTAGCGAGTAAATCTTGGTTATTATAATAAAGGAAAATAACACCAAAGAAAATGAAAGATGCTAGAGCAGTGATGATTAAAAACCATTCTCTTCGAACTCCCGATAAAAAGAACATAACTGCAAGACTAAAGAGAATAATAATAGGAATCCCTGTGTCAGGTTGTAAAATAATAATGACAAGGGCGGGGAGAGCATATTTCGCAATTTTGTAAATTAGTTGAAAATCACTTTTAAAATCAAAGTCTGTTTTTTGAATATTATGTTCGGTAATGATATCAGCACTGATTAAAACTAAAACAATTTTCATAAATTCACTGGGTTGGAATGAACCAAGTTTTGGAATGACAAACCAGGCATGCGAACCGTTGATTTCAGGCATCCAAGAACTATTGATGATTCCAAATCTTGCTAAAACTAACAAGAAAAGGAAGAACATCAAGATCCAATAAGCAAGATAAGCGAGGGTGAAAAGTCGATCAGTGCCTATCTTTAAAAGAATATAGATTGTGAAGAAACCAACGATATACCATACAAACTGTTGTATGATGAGTTTGGTTGCCTCATTGGCGTTTAATAAAGGCTCTGCCATATAAATTGCAATTAAGCTGATAAAGGCAAAACTGACAATAAAAAATAATAAGCCAAAGTCAATATTAAATTGACGTTTTGATTCATTTATAAATTTATTCATAAGGCCCTCCTTTTAGGAATAAGTTTAATGGTGTATAATGTAGAGAAAAGTAGAGGTGTCGAAATGAAACGTTTACAAAGTTATTATGAACAATTGCAATTTCCACTGAAGGTTGTCGTCTTTAGCACATTGTTAATTGCAGTTGGATCAACGATTCTTCATCCAAGCATCGTTTCATTTTTTCAAATAGAGTCAACAAATATTATTAATTTTGCCAAGATGTTTCTTTACAGTGGTGGTATCATTTTATCATACTTTCCGCTTTATGCTTTTGTCAAACTATTGTTGAATCGAAAAGATGAGCAAAATATTCTGGTTATGGGGATTATTTCTTTATTTATTTTTCTCATTGTGACCGCATTTATGAGTGGTCCTCAACTTCCTGATTCAGCTTATTTACAGATTGATGATATTATATTACGAAACAGTGATCGTGGTCTATATAGGATGGGAATTTTGCCGTATTTGATTGCTTATTTTATTGTAACACGAGTTTATCTTTATACAGGCGAGTCAAAGCGTCATAATGTTTTTTCTTATATTGATCGCGATAGTATTCGTCTTTTATATGTAGTCTTGTTTTCAAGCTTAGCAGCAATTCTTACGGCTTATTTTTGGCCAATGTTTATGGATTTCTTTTATAAATTCATTGCATTCATTGCTTCTGATGTGAACAATCCGATGAGTATGTTCGCCTATGGTGGTTTTGAACGCATAAGTAAATTATTGAATTTAGATCAAATTATCCATCAAGAAATATGGTTCAGCCCGATGGGTGGCTCGTGGGTTGATTTAAAAGGTGAAACGTTTTCAGGGGACGTGAATATTTGGAACGCCCAAATGTTGGAAAATATTAATGTGATTGGATCAAGTGATGCTGGACGTTTTACATCTGCATATTATATCCTTAATTTGTTTTCAATTCCAGGATACTTGTTTGGTATTTATTCGATTTATACCAATGAAAAATTCTTAAGACGGAACATCATTGTTTTTATTTTAATTTTGATTGTGTCAGTTTTTTCAGGACTTCTTTATCCAATGGAAATTCTTATGTTGGTGACAAGTCCATTGCTCTACGTTTTTCATTTGTTTATGGTAAGTTTTACTTTTGCTGTTTTGAGTGGCATGTCAATTTATTTAGGTTTTTCTTACCATGGTGTTTTATCAGCGGCAAATCCTGGTAATTTGATTGATTTATTTATTATGTCAAGAAACCCTGTCTTATCGACAAAAGTTATTATCGTGATTTTATTGGGTCTTTTTAGCTTCATCTTATATTTCCTTATGACCCGTGTATATTATTCAAAATTAGCTTTAGATTTATTGAATATCGGTAATAAACAAGATAAAATTCAAGATTTCATTGAACGCTTAGGCGGTATTGAAAATGTGGAAGAAATTGCGAATACACCGACGCGAGTTTATGTTTCTTTGCATGATCGTGAAAAATTAAATGTAGAAGGAATGCATCGACAAGGGGTTACACGTATTGCGGAAACAAAACAAGGCTTCATCTTATCGATGGGGTCCTCATCTTATATTTACCAAGATGAAACCAATAAAGTCTTAGGAGCTTATCAAGAAATGAAACAGGATGATGTGAAAGATGAGTAAAAAGAAAAAATTAACACCAATGATGCAACAATATATGGACATAAAGAAAAACACCGAAGAAGCTTTGGTGTTTTTTCGCTTAGGTGATTTTTACGAACTTTTTTATGAGGATGCGGAAATTGCTTCACGAGTACTGGATTTAGTTTTAACCGCTCGAGGGGGAGAGGATCGCATTCCAATGTGTGGTGTACCTCATCATGCAGCAAAATCCTATATACAAAAGCTTGTGGCTAATGGCTACAAAGTAGCGATTGTAGAGCAAGTTGAAGATCCTAAAGAAGCTAAAGGCTTAGTTCGTCGAGAAGTTGTTGAGATTGTCACACCTGGAACTTACTTTGAAATGGATGATAACGAATCAAGAGAGATTGCTTCACTCAGTCAAGATATCATCTATGCATCGATTGTATCTTGTGATGTTATGAGTGGAAACCTTCGTGGTATTCGGGTTATGAATGATGATGTTGAAATTATCAAACATCTTCAACAATTTCAAGTTAAGGAATTGGTGGTTACACAAGATATTAGCGCTAATTTGATTCAAAAAATTGAAGAAAATACTGATATCTACATTTCTTATCATGACGACAAGAAAGAAGGGGAACATCATGAAGATCACTTCTTCAACGATGCCTTAGCCTCACTTCTATCTTATTTAGCGGGGACACAAAGCAGTGCACTTTTGCATCTTGCTGATCTTGAGATTTTGAATGAAAAAGAATACTTGAAAATGGATTATACCAGTATGAATAATTTAGAACTTATTCATCATGATAAAAAACAAGAATTATCTGTTTATCGTTTTATGGATCATACACAAACAAGCATGGGATCACGGCTACTGAAAGAGGTCTTAATGCGTCCCTTGCTTGATGTTGAGGCGATCAATAAGCGTCATCGTCAAATTGAGCTCTTTATGGAAGATTATATTTTGAGGGATGAGCTTAAATCAGAATTAAAACAAGTTTATGATGTACACCGTATCGTTGCGAGAATTACTGGTAATAAACACAATCCTCAAGATTTTGTACGTTTAAAACAAAGTATTGCTGTTTTTCATCGCTTGCAAGACCGCTTTTCAAACTATGACGATTTTGAGTTTTTAGAACAAACGCCTCCTTTATATGAAGTTCATCAGAAATTAGATGAGGCATTTCGAGATGATGCTCCTGTTCAATTTAAAGAAGGCAAGACTTTTAAAGAGGGTATTCATCCAGAGTTAGACGAATTGGTATCTTTGTCTGAACACGGTGATTCTTGGCTTTTAGAATATGAGCAAGCAGAACGAGAAAAGACGGGGATTAAAAATTTAAAGGTCGGTTATACAAGAGCTTTCGGTTATTATATTGAAATCAGTAAAGGACAAGTACAGCATGTGAAAGATGAATTTGCTTATATTCGAAAGCAAACCTTAACGAATTCAGAACGCTATATCAGTGATGAACTCCAAGACTTTGAAGTGAAAATTAATGAAGCGAAAGAACGTATTCTCTATTTAGAACAAAAGCTTTTTGACGAATATACAGCTTATATCAGTGATTACTCACGACAACTTCATCAATTAGCTCAGGCTCTATCTTATCTCGATGTCCTTTTATCGCTCAGTGAATTTTCACACAGACCAGGTTATGTGAAGCCTGAATTACATGAAAGGAAAGAATTGTATATTCAAGAAGGACGTCATCCTGTTTTGGAAGCAAGTCTTGAAGATAAACAATATATATCAAGTGATGTTCACTTTGATGAGAAAAGACAAATTTTAGTGCTTACGGGTCCGAATATGGGAGGTAAAAGTACCTATATGCGAATGTTAGCGGTCAACGTAATTCTAGCGCAAGTAGGTGCCTATATCCCGGCAGAAAAAGCCAGTATTGGTATTGTTGATCAAATCTTCACACGTATGGGAGCCAGTGATGATATCCTCATGGGACAATCAACCTTTATGGTTGAAATGCTCGAATCTCAACTTGCCTTATCACAAGCGAGTGAAAACTCTTTGATTCTGTTTGATGAGATCGGTCGCGGTACATCAACTTATGATGGTATGGCTATTGCTCAAGCAATCATTGAATATATCCATGAAAAAGTAAAAAGTCGCACTGTTTTCTCAACACATTATCATGAACTGGTCGCTTTAGAAGACTTGTATGAGAGGATCTATAATATCCACGCTCAGGTCCATGAAGAAGAAAAAAAGATCACTTTTCTATACAAGGTTGTCCCTGGCCGATCAACAAAATCATATGGAATCAATGTTGCAAGGCTTGCTCAATTGCCGCAAGTTGTTATCGATCGTGCTGAAGACAATCTTGAGATTTTAGAAATGAATCGGGAAGAAAAAAACATCTCTAAAGGATTTGTTTTAAAAGAAGTTGTTCCCGAAGAATTAAAAGAACTTCAAAATACGCTTAAGGATATTGACGTTAATAGCATGACACCCATGGAAGCACTTTTGTTTCTAAGTGAAATTCAAAAGAACTTGGAGGGGAATGACTGATGCCGAAAATACGAATTCTTGATCCACATTTAACCAATATGATTGCAGCTGGTGAAGTGGTTGAAAGGCCGGCAGGTGTGATTAAAGAACTTGTCGAAAACTCTTTGGATGCCAAAGCAAGTTCCATTACTATTCGCTACAAAGAGGGTGGTATGGAGTGGATTGAAGTTGAAGACAACGGTATTGGTATGCATTCTGTTGATTTGAAGAATGCTTTTAAGCGCCATTCGACAAGTAAGATTTATGCAGAAGACGATTTAAAAGGGATTCGAAGTTTTGGTTTTAGAGGCGAAGCACTCCCTTCCATTGCATCCGTTAGCACAGTACGGATGCAAAGCAATAATGGAGAAACCAGCCAAGAAATAATTATTAATAATGGTCAGGAAGAATCTTTTCGACCTGTCGCCCGCAACTTAGGAACAACAATTCAAGTAATGGATCTTTTTTTACATGTTCCTGCGCGCCTAAAATACATTAAAAATATTCACTATGAATCAGCGATTATTATTGATCTTGTACAGAAATTTGCATTGGCTCGTCCGGATGTTGCTTTTACTTTGTGGAATGATGATAAGAAGGTTTTTCAAACGGTAGGAAATGGAAAAATGGCCGATGCTTTCCATCAGGTTTATGGTTTAGAGATAGCAAAAAACAGTTTACAATTTGAAAATGAAAATTATGATTTTAAAATCAGTGGAATGATGGCTTTACCTGAGCATAGTCGCTCCAATCGCTATGCGATATGGGTTTATGTGAACGATCGCATGGTTCGCTATTCTAAAGCACAAACAGCTGTAACGGATGCATATCGTCGTCACATGGCTCCAGATCGATACCCGATTGTAATTTTAAAAATTGAAACAGATCCACGTTTAGTGGATGTGAATGTTCATCCAAGTAAGTGGGAAATTCGTTTATCGCAAGAAAAAAGTCTTGTTGGCTTGATTGAAAAGACATTAAGCGAGCAACTTTTTTCCTATGTCCAAGCTCCAAAGCTGAAAGGTATTCAGAAAAGGACTCCTGAGCAACAGGATTTCGAAGAAGATTTACTTTCTTTGCAAGATGAAAAGAAAAAAATCTTTGTTCAGGAAAAACAAAATATTCCAAGTCCGGAACCACTTCCTCAAGCAAAACAGAAAGCCCCTCAGGATTTTTCTGTTCATGAAAGGGAAGAAAAGACTGAGTCTCGAGATATTTCCCGGGAAATACCATCACTTCTGGAACCCCTTGAAGTTCTATCTCAAATGAGTGGGAAATATATTTTAGCGCAAGGGAAAGAAGGTTTATACATTATTGATCAACATGCTGCAATGGAGCGTGTTCGCTATGAGTATTATCAGGATCTACTTTTAGATCGTCAAGCGCCAACCCAAGAACTTTTGGTTCCGATTTTAATTGAAGGCCGTCAGACAAGTTTGGTTCAAATTGATCGCTTAAGAGAAATCTTTAAATCTTTTCAAATTGAAATCGATGCTTTTGGTGAAGACACTTTGATTGTTCGTGTTGTGCCACAATGGTTAGCAGATGCCAATCCACAAATATTTGTGGAAGAAATTTTGGATCTTTTTGAAACGGGACAAACTGTTCGTAAAGAAGATATTCAAAGAGATGTTCTCGCAACAATGGCATGTCATTCCTCAGTTCGTTTTAATGAATATTTATCGTATGAGGAGATGACTCAATTAATCGAAGACTTACGATCATGTCGTCAACCGTATCATTGTCCGCATGGTCGCCCAACACTCTTAAAAATAACCCACGATCAATTAATAAAGGAGTTTCACCGATGAAAAAAGTGTTTGTGATTGCTGGTGTAACAGCCAGTGGAAAATCTGATCTGGCTTTAAAATTAGCGAAAGATTTCCCTTTTGAAATTATTAATACAGATTCAGTGAGTATGTATAAAAAACTTGATATTGGTAGTGCTAAGGTAAGTCTTGAGGAACGAAATCGTGTGGTGCATCATTTTGTTGATTTTCTAGAACCGGATGAAAATTATGATGTTGCCCAATACCAGAAAGACGCTCGCAAGAAAATTAAAGAAATTCATGAACGTGGAAAATATCCTTTGCTTGTTGGGGGAAGTGGTTTGTATTTAAATGCTGTAATCTATGACTACCGTTTTCCTCAAAAAGAGATTGTCAAGCTGCCTGCGGGTTTAAGTAATGAAGAAATGCACGCTGAAATTGAAGCGAGAGACCCTGAAAGCGCTCGAAAAATTCATATTAATAATCGAAAACGACTTGAACGAACACTCGCTCTTTTAAGAACCTACCAAAGACCTATGAAGGAAATTCACGGGGGTGGAAAAGATCGGGCCATTTACGATCATCAAAGTTATTTCCTTACTGCCGACAACGCTGTTTTAGAAGTAAGAATTCAAGAAAGAATTGATCGGATGTTTTCTTTAGGTTTGGAAAAAGAGCTTGAAGAGTTGCTTGAGGAATACCCTCATTTCTTCAAAACACAAGCAGGTAAGGCGATTGGTTATCAGGAATTCGAAGAATATTTCCAGGGAAATATTTCTTTAGAAACAGTTCAAGATCGTATTTTTAAACATACGAAAGATTTTGCGAAGAGACAGAAAACGTGGTTTAGGAATCAAAACGATGGTATCGTCATCGATATAAAAGATTTAAATTACGAAGCAATTAAAGAAACGTTATCTTTTTAAACGTTTCTTTTTTATGAGAAAGAGTTTTTGGAGGTTTACTTTATGATGGTGATAGGATGAAAGTAAGATCTCTAAGCAAAATTTTCCCCAATAAAAAAGGATTGAAAAAGATTAATTTAGATTTACCACAATCGGGGATTGTTGCTGTTTTAGGTCCGAATGGTTCAGGAAAAAGCACATTCTTTAAATTAGTCTTAGGATTAATTGAACCATGTGAGGGCAGTATCGAACATTCGTTTGAAAAGATTGCCTATGTTCCAGAACGAAGAGCTATGTACTTGGATTTGACTGTGGAGGAACATTTTAAGCTGATTGCTGATTTGAAAAAAATGAAAGTCAAAGAGCTTGAAAAGACTTGGTCTAAAATGGATGATTTGTTTGCTTTAGAAGTCATAAGAAAAAACAGCATCTCAACTTTATCAAAAGGGAATCAACAAAAAGTTCAGTTCGCATTAGCGTGGATGGATGATCCTGATTGTTTTATTTTGGATGAGCCTTTTACGGGTTTAGATTTCAACAATATTCGTTTCTTAAAGGAGGCTATTTCGAAAGAATACCAAAAAGGTAAACTGATTTTCATTTCAAGTCATCAGTATGATGAACTTGAAGATTTGTTTACACATGTCATGGTTCTAAACGATGGCTATTGCGAACTTTTTGACTCTTTAAATAACTTACAAAAAAACATTTCAGGCTATGAAATCAGTTTTTTTCCTGATATTCCTGAGCGATTTAAGAAAGATGCTGAATTAGAATTTGTGATGAGAGAAGGCAATGCTTGGATTTATCGTGTTAAAGATTTTAAAAGTATTCAAAATTTAGTTCAAGAAAATATCTTTTATAGGGTAAAAATTCAAAAAACATCTTTAAAAAGATTGGTGGAAGATATCCTTGGCTAGAGCTTTTTACTATTCTTTAAGACGTCGTTTTTTTAATAAACATTCATTGATACTCATGTTAGTAATCACTTTGATTTCATCTTTTTTGTTTTTCTTTGATCACTTGTCAGATCGTTTTTTTGAAGAAGATATTGAACTCTCTATTCAAAGTGAAACACTTTATCCCGAATTGATTCAAAATCATCCTTTTTTAAAAATGAAAGATCAAGCTAATATTAAAATAGAATATGAAGATGCTAAGTATTCAGTTCATTCAAAAAATGTTTTGAGCCAACAAGAAAAAGAAGTGATTTTAGAGTCACTTGATATTTATCAGCGAAGTTTATATCCTTATTTAGATTTTGAAGTGGAATTTCAGTCGCAAAAGAAGGGAAGTCCTGATTACTATGCGCCTTTAAATACTTTCTTGTATTTCTTTATGATGAATTTTTCTGCGATGATGGTGCATGAAGTGATTGCTGAGAAGGAAAATAATCTTCTGGAATATTTATCGACGATTGTGGCACCACAAAAAATATTTCGTGGGAAATTAATCATGGGTGTTTTCTCTGTTATTTTTCAACTGTTTTTATATTGCCTTATTTTCTTAGGCTTGCTTTTTATTCGAAATCAATATGATGGAGGAAAAGCTTTGTTGAAACTTCTTTATCAGTGGGGTGTTTTTACAAAAGACTATGCTCATTTCTCTGAACTTTTCAGTGCTCACACATTTCAAATAAAACATCTTTTAGTCTTGTTCTTTTATCTTTTATCGACACTCTACTTAATTCAAATGTTCATGCTTAGTTCAACAGTTTCTTCACAAAATATTGAAGAAGCAAGCATGATTCAAGGTCCTTTCTATTTATGCTTGCTTTTCTTATATTATTTTTGCATGGCTTTAGAAAGTAAAAACAGTTCTTATTTGTCATTTTTTGCATATTGTCCTTTGTTTTCCAGTCTTTTAGCACCTAAAATGATTTTTGAAGCTCACTGGGGTTTTTGGGAGATTCTCTTCAGTATAAGCAGTCATTGTTTAATTCTCTATTACATTCGAAAATTTTGTGAGAAAAGGTATATACGAGGGATGTTTTTAAAGAAATAAAAAAAGTAAATACAAATGAATTTTCATCTGTATTTACTTTGCTTTGTCTCTTTTAAGTTTTTTTAAGTCGTTGTATCGTCGGTATTGTTTTAAAGTCTCATAATTTTGAGCCAGTGTTTTCTCTGCCGAATTAAGATTAATAGGCTTGTAGAATTCAAAATCTTTGATTGGATCGGGAAGGTATTGAATTTGATGCCACAATTCAGGATGATCATAGCTGTACATCGCTTCAGGATCACTCTGTGCTGGATTCATTCTTAAGTAAAAAGGTGTTTGATAGGCACTGTTTTGGACCGTGTGCAAGGCATTGTCGATGGCGTATTGTGCCCCCTTTGATTTTGGTGAAAGGGCTGTTTCGATCACAGCAACACTCAAGGGCATTTTAGCTTCAGGGAAGCCTATTTTTCGTGCAGCTTCCACGGCTGCTGTCACTCTTTGACAAAGAGCAGGATTGGCTAGCCCAACATCTTCATAAGCGATTGTGATCAGTCTTCTTTCAATTGAATCGAAATCGCCGACTTCAATTAATTTTGCAAGATAATATAAAGCAGCATTAACATCGCTACCGCGAATCGATTTTTGAAAAGCGCTGAGCGTATCGTAGTAATTGTCACTGTCTTTGTCCATGGAAATATTTATTCCCACGGAGAGTTCTTCGAGTTCTACTTCAGTAATGGTTTCATTGGGATGAGCAGAAAGTAAGATTTCCAATGTATTGAGAGCATAACGAGCGTCGCCATTCGCGTATTGTACTATTTTTTGGTAAACTGCATCTTCAACCATTTGCTCTTCGGGTGTAGAACGCTGCAAAATACTTAGAATATCTTCATTTCGAAGTGCTTTAAATTCAAAAAGTTGAACACGAGAACGAATTGCTGGGTTGATTGAAAAATGTGGATTTGCTGTCGTTGCACCAATCATCGTAATGAGTCCACTTTCAATATGGGGCAAAAGGACATCTTGCTTATCTTTATTTAAACGGTGCACTTCATCAACAATAACAATCAGTCCTCCTGTCATTTCAGCCTCAATGAATAATTGATCGAGATCTTTCTTTTTATTAATGACGGCATTGAAAAGACGGTAGGGTTTATTTAAACTGTTTGCAATAGCGATTGCTGTGGTTGTTTTCCCGGTTCCTGGTGGACCATAGAAAATCATCGATGGCAGGTATTGGTTTTCAACAAGTCTTCTTAGAATTTTGCCTTCGCCCAATAAGTGTTTCTGTCCGACAATATCATCGATTTTTTCCGGTCTTTTGCGATATGCTAGGGGTTGTGTCATAATATCACCGTTTATATTGTATCATGTTCTGTTAAAATATAGGGGAGGTGGCAAGATGAAGGTTGTTATTCAAAAAGTTAAAAATGCACAGGTGGATGTTGAAGGTTCAAAACATGCATCTATCGGCAAGGGTTTTGTTTTATTAGTGGGATTTGAAGATGGCGATTCGCAAGAGGACATTGAGAAAGCAGCAGATAAAATTTCGAAAATGAGGATTTTTGAAGATGATGAAGGAAAAATGAATTTAAATATTCAAGATGCGCAGGGAGAAATTTTGTCGATTTCTCAGTTTACCCTGTCAGCAGATGTTCGTAAAGGAAATCGTCCTAGTTTCACGGATGCAATGGCTGCTGAAAAGGCAGATGAATATTTTAATGATTTCAATCATGCATTAAAAAACAGAGGCTTGAAGGTGCAAACAGGTGTCTTTCAAAGTCACATGAATGTTCATTTAAACAATGATGGACCGGTGACAATTATTCTAAAAGTTAAAGATGGTCGTGTTGAGAAAACATAAAAATAGGCGAAATCTTGTTTTTATGGTATTATAATAACCGCGTGAGGAGTGGGAATGTGGCAGTCATCGATGGTCGAAAAATAGCGAAAATACGTTTAGAAAAGTTACGTGAAAAGATTCAAAGTTTAAAAGAATCTGGCAAAAGAATTCCGAAATTATCTGTGGTTTTAATTGGAGAGGATCCTGCCTCTAAAACATATGTTCGCTCAAAGGAACGTCGGGCATCAGAGCTCGGCTTTCTTCATGAGACACATCATTTGGCTGCAGATGTATCCGAAAAGGAAGTTCTTCAATTGCTTCAAAGATTGAATGATGATCCTTATGTTGATGGTATATTGCTTCAATTACCGCTTCCTAAGCATTTGAATGAATCCAAACTTTTACGGGCAATTGATTATCGAAAAGATGTTGATGGGCTGCATCCCATTAATAAGGGTTTGCTAGGCGAAACCAGTTTTCATTTCATCCCTTGCACAGCAAAAGGAATCATGACTTTATTAGAAGCCTATTCCATTGATCTTGAAGGTAAAGATGCGTTGGTGATTGGGCGAAGTGATTTAGTGGGGAAGCCGATTGCACAATTGTTGTTGGCGGAAAATGCCACAGTGAATCATGCCCATTCGCATACTCGAAATTTACAAGAAAAAGTTCAATTAGCAGATATTATCGTTGTTGCAGTAGGGCAAAAAGATTTTATTCCTAAAGAATGGATTCGAGAAAAACATGTTGTGATTGATGTTGGTATTAATCGCGTTGATGGCCATTTGTATGGTGATGTTTCATCAGATGCATTAGAACATGCAAAATGGATGACACCTGTACCAGGCGGTGTTGGGCCAATGACAATTGTAAGTCTTTTGGAGAATACATATGAAGCATATTGTTTTCATGAAGGAGGAATATTGTGATTCGTGATGATTATCAATTAAATGATCGCGTTATCATGAAAAAACCACATCCATGCCATCAGTCTGAAACATTTACCATTATTCGGATGGGCGCAGATATTAAAATTAAGTGTGATGGCTGTGGTGCGGTGATTATGATGACCCGACATGAATTCAACCGGAAATTAAAGAAAGTTTTGAAAAATGAAAATGAGGAGTAAGATATAAAATGGCATTAACAGCAGGTATCGTTGGTTTACCCAATGTTGGGAAATCAACATTATTTAACGCAATTACAAAAGCACAAGTTGAAGCGGCAAATTATCCTTTTGCAACCATCGCACCTAATGTGGGTGTTGTTAAAGTGAATGATCCCCGTTTAGAAGTTATTCAAAGTCATGTTGAATCAGAAAGAATTATTCCGACAACCTTTGAATTTACGGATATTGCTGGACTTGTAGCAGGAGCCTCCAAAGGTGAGGGTTTAGGGAATCAATTTTTATCCAATATTCGTGAAGTCGACGCAATAGTTCACGTTGTCCGTTGTTTTACCGATCCCGATATTGTGCATGAACATGGAAAAATAGGGGATCCTGTTTCTGATATTGAAATCATTGAATTGGAATTAATGCTTGCCGATTTACAAAGTGTTGAAAACCGCTTAGAACGTGTCGGAAAAAAAGCTAAATCGCAAGAGAAAGATGCTCAATTGGAATTGGAAATTTTAGAAAAAGCGAAAGAATTATTGGCGAATTCTCAACCTTTATCGGATTTAGAATTGGATGAAAAGGGTGAAGAAATCATCAAGCCATTCCATTTCTTAACGCGCAAACCAGTCATTTATGTTGCGAATATCGATGAAGATAGTCTTGGAGATGAAGATAACAATCCCCTTTATCAAAAAGTAGTTTCCTATGCTTCAGAACGCGATCGTCGCGTTTTACCGATCAGTGCAACAGTTGAAGCGACGCTTGCAAGTTTAGAAGATGAAGAAAGAGATCTTTTCCTTTCAGAATTGGGTGTTGAAGAAAGTGGTCTTGATAAACTTGTTCGACACAGCTATGATATTTTGAATTTGCGTACATTTTTTACAGTTGGTCCGAAAGAAATTCGAGCTTGGACTTTCACTGATGGGATGAAAGCACCAGAGTGTGCCGGGATTATTCATACAGATTTTGAGCGAGGATTTATTCGCGCAGAAGTCTATCATTACGATGATTTAGTCGAGCATGAAAGTGAATTAGAAATAAGAGAAGCTGGAAAAATGCGTTCTGAAGGAAAAGAATATGTCATGCAAGATGGCGATATTGTCCACTTTAGATTTAATGTTTAGCTCTTCTTTATGTTATAATGGAATTAAGAATAGATAAAAGAGGAGGAAAGCCAATGAAATTAGTACTCGCAATCGTATCAAATGATGATAGTTCGATCGTCTCATCGGCTTTAAACAAAGAAAATTTTCAGGTAACACGTCTTGCGACAACAGGAGGATTTCTTCGTGCAGGTAATACCACACTGATTGTTGGGGTGGAAGATGAGCGACTTGATCGTTGTCTTGAAATCATTGGTAAAGAGTGTAAAAAGCGTACAGAAGTTGTGCCGTCCAGTGCATCATATGATATTGGACGCTATGCTTCATTCCCTGTGGAAGTGCCAGTCGGTGGAGCAACCGTCTTTGTCTTAGATGTCGATCAGTTTTACAAATTATAAAGATAAAAAAGTCAACCTCTAGGGTTGACTTTTTTATTGATTTTTTTGATAGAAACGTCGATGATTTTTGATTTCTTTTAATTGGAATAAGGCATTTGGATCATCTTCAAAGATTTGATGACTGCCATCTTCGACCACTTTCGCTTGGAAAATTTTTTCATATTCAGCAATACTGAGTTTCCGACGTTGGTTCAGCATCTCTGTATGTTCTTTTTTTCTGAGATGTTCTTGATAACCATCGACAAGTTTTGCTGAGAAAAACTCTCCAACTGCTCCAGATCCGTAAGAATAGAAGCCCAATTGTGCATTTTCTGGTAAGTCAGTATTTTCAAGAAGTGAAATAAGATGTAAATAAAGCGACCCGGTATAAATATTGCCGACACGTTGATTGTAATAAATACTATCGTTAAAACGTTGCATCCATAGACTATCGTCATCACTGAAAGACTGTAAAGCTTTCCTTCCCAGTTTTGTATATGGGATATGAAAGAGGAAAGCATCAAAGTCTTCAAAACGACGACCATATTTTGTCATATATTCTTGTGATGTTTCCTTGAAAAGTCGTTTGTATTGTTCATTTGAATAATGACCATCGACAAAAGCAACATCACTGTATGATGGACGCCAGAAATCCCAAATGTCCTCGGTGTAGGCTGCTGATTTGAAGTCAAAACTGAGAATTTTAGGATTGGCCGATACCGTCATTGCGACACTTCCAGCGCCTTGGGTCGGTTCACCCGCTGTATTGAGACCATAACGGGAGATGTCACTTGCAATAATCAAAGCTTTTTTATCGGGATAAGCCTTCACATGCGTAGCCGCTAAGTAAAGAGCTGCTGTTGCTGAGTAACAAGCTTGTTTGAGCTCAATTGCGCGAGCATGATGGGGTAAATCTAAAAGTGCATGAAGGGATGTTGCTGCAGCCTTGGAAAAGTCAATCCCTGTTTCACTTGCGAATAAAATTAAATCAATATTTTCTTTATCATTTTCAGTAATAGGATAAGCAGCATTGGCAGCTAAAGTAATTGGATCCTGGCTGACATTTGGAACAGACATTTGTTCTTGACCTAAACCAATGAGATATTTATTCGGGTCCTCGTTTCTTGCTAATGCGAGTTCATCCATTTCGATATATGTGTGTGGCACATAGAAACTGATTTTATCAATACCAATTTTCACTCATAACACTCCTAACATAAAGGTCCTTCTATTATAAAACTTATTATAAGAATAGGCAAAAATAAGAAGAAAAGATGCAAAGAGAAGCGAGTAAAAACAAGGAGTTCTTGCTTCTTTTATTAAATATGGATTATTATGTGAAAATTTTTTCATTAAAATGTAAACTGTATGAAATCGTGCTATAATAAGGTGGATATTACAAGAGTAAAGGAGTATGAAGAATGAAAAGAGTACGCGTACGTTATGCGCCAAGTCCAACAGGTTTTCTTCATATAGGAAATGCTCGGACAGCGCTGTTTGATTATTTATTAGCCAAACATTATGATGGCGATTTTATTTTAAGAATTGAAGATACAGACATTGCTCGAAATGTCGAGGGAGGCGAAGAGTCGCAGCTTCGTTATTTAGAATGGTTGGGGATTGTGCCAGATGAATCACCGCAAAAACCGAATCCTCAATATGCTCCTTATCGTCAAATGGAACGTTTGGATATTTATCAGGAATATGCGGCCAAACTTCTTGAAGAAGGGCATGCATATAAATGCTATTGTACAGCTGAGGAACTTGAAGAAGACTATCAACGTCAAAAAGAGGAAGGCCATGTTTCAACTCGATATAATCGTCGATGCTTGCATTTAGATGAGGAAACAAAGAAGGCTTATGAAGAAGAGGGGAAAGCATATTCGATTCGTT
Organism: Erysipelothrix sp.; assembly: GCA_030152625.1. Classification (GTDB taxonomy): domain Bacteria; phylum Bacillota_I; class Bacilli_A; order Erysipelotrichales; family Erysipelotrichaceae; genus Erysipelothrix. Next base: position 396 of record JASLJD010000130.1, on the reverse strand, counting down.
TGCGTGTTCCCGAAAATAAAACCTACACTTTTGATGACTTAGTTCGTGGTGAAATCAGCTTTGAGTCAGAAGATATTGGTGATTGGGTCATCATGAAATCCAATGGTATTCCGACTTATAATTTTGCTGTGGTTATTGACGACCATTTGATGGAAATATCTCATGTACTTCGTGGAGAAGAACATATTTCCAACACGCCAAGACAGTTGATGCTTTATGAATTATTCAATTGGGAAGCACCTCTTTTTGGCCATATGACTTTGATTGTTAATGAGGATGGCAAGAAATTGTCGAAAAGAGATAAGTCGATTATGCAGTACATCAGTCAATATAAAGAAAAAGGCTACTTACCTGAAGCGATGTTTAATTTTATGGCTTTGTTAGGATGGTCTTATC
>JASLJD010000043.1 GCA_030152625.1 Erysipelothrix sp. | reverse complement strand
GAGGTGTATGTATGTCACAACAAAAATATGAATTACCACGTCGTGAAGAAGTGCCAACAGAAATGACTTGGGATCTTCAACCCATGTTTGAAAGTGATGAACAATGGGAAGAAAAATTCAAGGAATTGGAAGAGCGCTTATCAGAGGTTGAAAATTATCGTGGAACATTGACGAAGTCAGCGGATCATTTATTGCAAGGACTTCGTTTTAATGAAGAGGTTTGGCAAGAATTAAGCATTCTATATGTCTATGCACATTTAAATTTCGATGTGGATACAACCAATGCGAAATACCAAGCGATGCAAGCACGTGTAGAGGCCTTGTTATCTCGTTATGCGGCAGCGATGTCCTTTTATGACTCAGAACTTCTAGCTGCTGATGAGGCGCTTATTAAGTCCTATTTGAAAGAAAAAGAAGAGCTTAAAGTGTACGAACATTCTTTTGAGCGCTTATTTAAAAAACGTCCACATATTCTCAGCGAGAAAGAAGAGCGTTTACTTGCTTCGGCCGGAGAAATTTTTGGGACAGCTTCGAAAACTTTTGGGATGATTAATAATGCGGATATCCAATTTCCTAAAGTTAAAAACGAAGAAGGGGAAGAAGTCCAGTTATCTCATGGAATTTATTCCTTGATGATGGAAAGTGATCAGCGTGAGGTTCGTAAAGACGCGTTCTTAGCGATGCATGAAACCTATGGTCAACTTGAAAATACATTGGCGAGCACGCTGACAGGTGCCATAAAAGTTCATAACTTTGAAGCATCGATTCGTGGTTATGATTCAGCACGTCATGCTGCCCTATCAAATAACCACATTCCAGAATCTGTTTTTGATGCTTTGCTCGATGGTATTCATGAGAACATTCATTTGTTGCATGATTATGTAGACTTACGCGAAAAAGCATTGGGACTTGACGATATTCAAATGTATGATATTTATGTTCCAATGATTGAAGATGTTGATCTTGAAATTACTTATGACAAAGCTAAAGAGACGATTCTTAAAGCTCTTGCAGTTTTAGGTGAGGAGTATGTCGCGGTATTGGAAGAAGCTTTCGACAGTCGTTGGATTGATGTGATGGAAAATGAAGGTAAGCGAAGCGGTGCCTATTCATCAGGTACTTATGGAACCAATCCTTATATTTTAATGAACTGGCGCGATACAATCGACAATATGTTTACCTTGGCGCATGAGTTAGGTCACAGTGTTCACTCATACTTTACTCGTAAGTATCAACCTTATGTTTATGGAAGCTATTCCATTTTCCTAGCAGAAATCGCTTCAACAACCAATGAGAACTTGTTGCTCAATTACTTACTTGATGAGTATAAAGACAATGAAAAAGTAACGGCTTATCTTTTGAATCATTACTTAGATTCTGTGAAGGGTACGGTTTTCCGTCAAACGCAGTTTGCGGAATTTGAACATAAGATTCATCAAGCGGATCAAGAAGGGATTGCTTTAACTGCAGATTATCTCCATGAAACATATTATAATCTTAATAAGTTCTATTATGGTGAGAAAATCAGTACTGAAGCGATCAAATACGAATGGTCGAGAATTCCACATTTCTACTATAATTACTATGTTTACCAATATGCAACAGGCTTCAGTGCAGCCACTCTTTTCTCTGAGCATATTTACAACGGTGGAGATGTCGAACCATATCTTGAATTCTTGAAAGCAGGAAACAGTGACTATCCAATTGATGTGCTTAAAAAAGCAGGTGTTGATATGACCCAATCGACTGCAGTGGATACAACCTTGCAAGTATTTGGTGATCGTATTAAGGCCTTGGATGAATTAATTTCGAAATAATTGATGTCTTCAAAAAGAACCGAAAGCAAGTCTTTCGGTTTTTTACTTTCAAAAGATAATTTTTCTTTAGAATGAAAGCGTTGACATCACCTAATGAGAGTGGTAGAATTAAATCAAGAACATTGATAATACTTTTCTACTAGGATAGTGATTGTCATTGACAAGCTAAACCTATTTTTGGCCTTTTTATGCTGAAAATAGGTTTTTTTATTTGAAAGGAGGCTAAAGATGATTATTGAAAAGATTTTGAATAATAATGTGATTGTCAGTCGCAATGAAGAAGGTAAGGAACGTGGCCTTGCCTTTTCAAAGAAAAATGGCGATTTCGTCAATAAGACTGCAGTTGATAAAGTTTTCGTCCTTCAGGAAGATGAGAACATTGATCATTTTGTGGAGTTGTTGAAGCAGATCCCAATTGAATACTTTATGATTACCGACAAGATTATTCAAAAGGCCAAGCTTGTTTTGGGTAAGCCTTTGAACGAAAATTTATATATTTCTTTAAGCGATCACCTTTATGGTGTGGTTGATCGCTATGTGAAGGGGATGAGTTTGACCAATGTCCTTAACATGGAAATAAAGCGTTTTTATTCTGATGAGTATGCTGTAGGACTTTATGCTTTGACTTTGGTCGATGAAGAATTGGGTGTACGCTTACCTGAAGATGAAGCTGGCTTCATAGCTCTTCACCTTTTTAATGCACAAATGGAAGGTGACTTTCATGCGGCTATGGACATGACGGAGATGATTCAAAAAATATTAAAGATTGTTGAGAGGTATTTTTCCATTGAATTCAATGAAGAAAGTGTCTATTTCTTTCGTTTCATGACCCATCTCAAATTTTTTGCTTACCGTGTTTTAAGCGGTAAAACGTATGATGGTGAAGATGAAAGGGCACTGCTTAGCATGATGTCTAAAAAGCATCCAGAAGCGTATGCTTGTGTATT
>JASLJD010000021.1 GCA_030152625.1 Erysipelothrix sp. | reverse complement strand
ACCTTCCACAAAAACTTTGATCCCATTGTATGCAGCAGGATTGTGACTTGCGGTGATGCTGATGCCATATTGAAAAGCTTCTTTTTGGATATGAAACATGCTGATGGGTGTGGGCAAGGGATCTTTCACAAAGAAAACTGTCAAATTATTCGCAGCAAAAACCTCTGTCGCCCAAATCGCAGCTTCTTTCGAAAGAAAGCGTCGATCGTAAGAGACAAAAATACGACCGTCTGTGACTTCCTCTGCCAAAGCTTGGGCTATTTTCTCAACTTGCTTTCGATCAAAACCATCACCTATGAGCGCGCGCCATCCGCCTGTACCAAAAACAATCTTTTGATCAGCCATTGCTTTTTCAAGCTATCACTCCTTTCGCATATCACGATGGCGTTTCACTTTAACAATATTCTTCGCTTTCAAGTCCTTTTCTAAAAGTTCTACAAAGCTTACGGAGCGGTGTTGTCCGCCTGTGCAAGCAATCCCGACGACAAGCTGCTTTTTCCCTTCTTTTTGATAAAGCGGAATGGAAAAGTTTAAATAGTCTAGGATATGTTGATAGAGTTTTTGAGATTGGCTTTTGGCCATGACAAAATCACGAACTCGCTTGTCCAAGCCAGTCAAAGGGCGCAGTTCAGCAGAGTAATAAGGATTGGGGAGACAACGTAAATCAAAAACCAAGTCGGCATCTTGTAAAATACCGTGTTTAAAACCAAAAGAAACAAGATGAATCACCATTTCGGTATGCATCCCCGTTCCCACACGTTGAATCACTCTTTCCTTTAATTCGCGGGCTGAAAGTTCACTGGAGTCGATGAGAAAATCACTCGAAGCCCGAAAAACCTCCAAGCTTTCCGCTTCTTTTTTGATCGCTTCTTCAAGTGTTTTTAAATCTTCATTCATTAAAGGATGCAGGCGTCGACTTTCCTTATAACGCTTTAATAGAACGTTTTCTTGTGCATCGATAAACAAAATGCGATAAGCAATGCCTTGCTCCTCTAAATAACTGAACATGGCATCGAGATCTGAAAACATCTTTGCGCTGCGCACATCGATGGTGATGGCGACTTTTTTATCTTCGAGCTTTTCTTCCAAGTTTAAAAGCTCTTGAATGCTCATGAAAAGACTGGGTGGAAAATTATCAATACAATGAAATCCGATGTCTTCCAAAGCTTTTAAAGCCGTTGTTTTCCCGGCCCCACTCATGCCGGTTACGATGACTAAATCCATACTATACTATCTCTCCCTGTATTCATTCATTTTAGAAGCGAAAAAAGTTCTTAGTCTTTGCTTCCACAGTACTTGTTTACATATGCTCGCGCTTCTTTATTTACTTTTTTAAGATCGACACCCTGCTGTTTTGCTGAAAAGACACAACCGCAGTAACATTGTCGATATAAATTGTATTCTTCTGACATTTCAATACTTCGGTAAAAACCGCCCTTTTTCTTAAAGTCGCTGGGCAAGTAATTCACATCATAAATTTTTTGGACTTCATAACCCAGTGTGTTGATGACTTGACTGTTTTTATGGGGAGAAATGGTCAAGGCGCTGGCAAAATAATCAAAACCGAGTTCTTGGGCTTTTTCGGCGACTTGCTCTAAGCGCATGTCAAAACAAGCAAGGCAACGACGCCCGCCTTCTTTTTCATCTTGAAGTTTCTTTTCATAGACCATCTCAATGAATTCATTGGGTTGATAAGCTTCTTCGATAAACCCCACATGATAGCCTGTTTTCGCATTGAACGCTTCGATGAATTGTTTTTGAACCAAGGCTCTGCGCTCATATTCACTGCGTGGATAGATGTTTGAATTGGCATAATAAACAGTGACATCGGCATGCTCACACAAAAATTCAAGGCTGTAAGTGCTGCAGGGTGCACAGCAAGAATGCATCAAAATTCGAGGTCTTTTCTCCCATGTTTTAATTTCTTCTCGTAAACGATGATCATAATTGATTTTATCCCCTTCTAAAGCTTTTTCAATCGCTTCAAAATCCATCTCATCACCTCTTATTAACTACCCTTATCATAGCATATCCTTGTGAAATAATTTTAAAAAACCACATTGAAAGCGTTTAAAAGCTTTTTGCATAGGAATTTGTTATAATGCAGGGGAAGTTTTTCCGGTTTAAGCGAAAAAACTGTTATAATAGGGAATGTATCAGAAAGGTAGGAAGTGAAATGAAAAAGAATCCAGTCGTTTTAGTTGTAATGGATGGCATTGGTTTAAGCGATGATCTTGAAGGCAATGCAGTCAAGCAAGCTTACACACCAAACCTCGATTACTTATTTGAAAACGCAGTTTACACAACACTCCAAGCCCATGGAACCATGGTTGGACTCCCAACAGACAGTGACATGGGAAATTCAGAAGTAGGCCATAACGCCCTTGGTAGTGGACAAATTTATTCACAAGGGGCAAAACTTGTGAATGAATCGATTGCCAGTGGCGCTATGTTTGAGTCAGAAACTTGGCAATGGTTAAGTGAGGACTTAGATAATCAAACGCTCCATTTAATCGGTCTTTTATCCGATGGCAATGTGCACTCGCACATCGATCATGTCAAAGCGATGGTTCAACGTGCTAAAGAAGATGGCGTTAAGCGCGTTGCCTTGCATGCTATACAAGATGGCCGTGATGTCGATGGGCAGTCAGCATTGATTTACATCGATGCGATGCAAGAAGTCTTTGATGAACTCAATGACGAAAATTTCTTTGCGACCTTTGCCAGCGGTGGCGGAAGAATGCATATTACCATGGACCGTTATAATGCCGATTGGCCAATGGTTGAGCGCGGTTGGCATACGCATGTTTTAGGTGAAGGACAAAAATTTGCTTCCGCACGCGAAGCCATTGAACATTTCCGTGCTGAAGACCCAAGCATTTCAGATCAGTATATTCCTGCATGGGTTGTGGAAGAAAATGGTGAAGCGATCGCACCGATTCTTGATGGGGATGCGGTGATCTTCTTTAATTTCCGTGGGGATCGTGCTCTTGAATTATCCCAAGCATTTGAAGCTAAAGAAGGTGCTTTTGAACACTTTGATCGCATCCGTGTACCCAAAATTAAGTATGCTGGAATGCTGCAATATGATGGGGATGCGAAAATTCCTGAGCATTTCTTAGTCCATCCACCACAAATCAAAAACACTTTAGGTGAAAGACTTGTTGAAGAGAATCTCAAAACTTTTGCCATTTCTGAAACCCAAAAATACGGGCATGTGACTTATTTCTGGAATGGAAACCGTCTTGAGAAATTCAGTGAAGAACTTGAGGTCTTTAGAGAAGTCCCAGGAGATGATGTTACTTTTGATCAACGTCCTTGGATGAAATCCGCTGAAATTACCGATGAAGTCATCGAAGCGCTTGAAAGTGGAGAATTTGACTTCATTCGTTTGAACTATCCAAACGGCGATATGGTTGGTCACACCGGTGATTTCCTAGCAACGCAAATCTCCGTTGAAGCAACCGATCTTGCGATTGGCCGCTTGCTTCCATACATCAAAAAACACGATGCAACACTCATCGTTCTTGCTGACCATGGAAACGCTGAGGAAATGATCGATAAGAAAAACGGCAAGGTGAAGACATCCCATACACTCAACCCTGTACCGTTTATGATCTATAACCGTGATGTAAAGCTCAAAGAAGGTCACTTCGGGCTTGCCAATGTTGCGGCGACGGTCTGTGACTTGGTAGATGTGCCAGCGCATGAGTCTTGGGAAGAAAGTCTCATTGAAAAATAAGCAAAAGCTCCTTTTGAAAAGGAGCTTTTTTATGCATGTCTTTCTAAAAAGGCCAGAACTCTCGAAAAGCTTTCCATCGCTTCTTTTTGATTCATTTGCATTTGATATTCATGGGATGTTGGGCTTGTGTCATCGAAAAATAAGGTTTCAACTTCGACATCCTTTTTTTTCAAGGCCTGTGCAAAACGAAGTGCTTGTTCTTTAAAGCTGTTTTGACTGCCATCGGTGATGAAAACTGCGGGGAGATCATCGGTAATAGCACTTTCTAAATCAAGAGTCTTTAAAATTCTTTCATTTTTCCAATCAGAACCTAAATAGGCGCGAGCAATCTGATAAACAAAATAAGCTGTGAGGCCTTCACTTTCTAAAAAATCATCCAAATAAAAAGGAGAACAGAAAAGAACTGTAGCTTTCAAATCTTCTAGAAAAGCTTTGATGTTCAATTGTTTTTGATACTTGGGATTGGCGTGGATAAGGCTTAATTGCATCGCCATCAAAGCGCCTGCTGAATCGCCCATTAAAACTGTTTGAGGAAACAATTTCTTAAGCAGCGGATAGTTTCTTAGAAAGTGTTCATAGGCGTCTTGAATTTGATGCAAACTTTCAGGATATTGAAGTTCAGGACTCAGGCTGTAGTTGGGAACAAGCACCAGATAGCCTTCCGATGCGAGCATGCTTGAATAAATACGATTGTCTTTTTTATCGCCCGCGACAAAAGCACCGCCATGAATGTTGATAATCATGCTCTCTTTACGATTTTTGTTTGAGGGCAAATAAAGATCATAGCTTTCTTTTCCATAGCTTATATCCTTGAGTACTTGCAGATCTTTTTTCTTTTGATGAAAGTTTTTGGGTTCTTCTTGCGGCCCTTTTCGAAAGAGTAAACGTAAGAACAGGACCATCGCTAAGGGACTGTAAAAGAACAAAAAGATCAAAGTCAATAGGAAAGTTTTTCTCATCCATAACGCTCCTTTTCTTTCAGTATAGCAGTTTTAAATTGCACTTTCTTTCTTCGCAGCAATCTTTTTGTTTTTTTAAGACACTTAGGATACAATAGCGAGAGTGAGGAGCGATTAGATGGATTTAGATTTGATGGAAAAAGCCCCGGTTAAAACGGGCTTATTGAAGATGGGCATTCCGACAATCATCGGACTTTTAATGATTGGTTTTTATAATTTTGTGGACAGTTATTTTGTAGCGCAATTGGGAACACATCCCATGGGAGCCATGTCGATTTCTTTTCCTTTGATGACTTTAATGCCAGGGATTGGCTTGCTCATCGGAAACGGAGCTTCGGCAGTCATTTCAGAGCATTTGGGAGCGAAGGACAAAGAAAAAGCGGAAATTGTTTTGAACTCCAGTTTTTTATATTTAATGATTTTTTCTTTAATGAGCTTATGTTTATATCCTTTTTTGGAAGAAATCATGCTTTTTCTTGGAGCCAATGACGATGTTTTACCTTATGCCTTGGATTATGGAAAGATTTTAGTCCTTTCTTTTGTTTTTCATATCCCTTCGGTTGCAATGACCAATTTAGTCCGCGCAGAAGGGGCAACACGACTCAGTGCAGTCTCACAGATTGTTGGCTCACTGATTAATATTATTTTAGATCCTATTTTAATTTTTACATTTGGAATGGGGATTCAAGGAGCAGCGATTGCAACAGCCTTTGCTCAGTTTGTTTCTTTTATCATCTTATTGCAATACTACTTGACCGGTAAAAGTTATTTGAAAATTGACTTGAAAAAAGGCGCTTTTAAAGCTTGGATTATTCGGCCGATTCTCTATGTTGGCTTGCCGCTTTTTGCGATCAATCTTTTTCAAAGTCTGTCGATGAGCATTTCCAATGTCTTAGCGGCTGCGCACAGTGATGAGCTCTTGGCTGCGATGGGAATTGTGAGTCGTTTAATCACCATGATCACCTTGGGGATCACAGGTTTTTCAAGGGGCTATCAAAGCTATGCCTCTTATCACTATGGTGCCCAAGATTTTAAGCGGGTTGATGAGGCAAGTCGTCTTGCCTATCGTTGGACAATCATAGCGAGCCTAGTGATTACTGTGCTCATGATTGGTTTAAGAAAACCAATCCTATCGGCTTTCAGCAAGGATATAACCGTCTTGAAAATGGCCGAGGCAAGCCTTGTTGCGCAAAGTGTTTTCTTATTTGCTTACGGTTTTCAGGCCATCGCCATTGTTTATCTTTTGGTTCAAAAGCATAACAAAGCAGGCTTCATCTTCAGTATTATGCGTCAAGGTTTGGCCTTTATCCCAATCGTCTATCTTTTGGATAAGGTCTTTGCAGTGACGGGCCTTCTTTGGTCACAGGCTGCCGCTGATCTGATCAGTGCTGCGCTTTTATACTTGTATTTAAAAACACAAATGAAGACAGAAAAAGGTTCCTTATAATAAAGTGAACCTTTTTTTTATCCCTTGTATTTGTTTTTTAATTAAAAATTATTTTTTTACAGATAAGGCCTCATAAATGCTAAGCAAGATCTTTTTTATCAAGTATCCAATAGCTCAAGGCTTGTGATAGAAAAAGATAAACAAATGCAAG
>JASLJD010000150.1 GCA_030152625.1 Erysipelothrix sp. | reverse complement strand
TGATAGAATTCATCCAAGGTTTGAGGAACTCCCAAACCTAAAGCCTCTAAGACATCTTCTCGAACACCGATAGCATCCCCAACAAAAGCCTTTGGAGCTCGTTCAGGAATCCCATAAATCTTATTGTTTATTTTCGCACTTTCCCAAGAAGCTTCATCATTAACTGTCAAAATACGCTGCCCATAATGATTAAGAAGCTCATCCAATTCAGCAAAATAACCTTTGCCTGCATAACGATGATAAAGATCCGCCGGCAATTTCATGATATCGATTTCTTCTTTATTCACTAAAATCAAATCCAATTTTTCCTCACTGTACTCCAAAGGCAAAGCCTCATAAATCAGCTTAACCCCTGTTTCCTGCTCTAAAAAACGAGCAACAGGATCCTGATTCGGATCAAAGTTGCGAGGAAAACCCACAAAATGCAAGGCTTGTTTCTCATCGATGAGCACTTCCTTGGATTGAGATTCACAGGCGATTAAAACAAAGCACAAAAGGAGGATTACGACTAGCGACGTTCTTTTATGCATCGTAACACCTCCTTATTTATCTTTATTTTACCATTTTTTAATGATATGTGCGAAGCTTATCCGCAAGCAAATAGAATTTATCCGTGACACGAAAAATTTCACTTTCTCGATTCCGCTCACGCCAAACCTCTTTATAATCCTCCATGGCATATTCAATATCTTCAGCAATTTCAAGCGCTGGACGCGTTAAAGGAACTGTTTCAAGATCCATATCATATTTCATCATGTATAAAAAACTTTCTTGTGTCAAAGACATCAATTCGCTCATCACCAAAAACTCATTGAAATCTTGAGTAAAGCGTGGATGCAGTGTACGCCCCTTCTCAAGCAGCTCTTTTCTTAAATCCTTCAAATTCTCATAAGCTTGATAGATCTCTTGGCTATCCAAGTTTCTCATTACTTCAAAATAAGGCTCCACAACCGATTGGTTTGCATAATCTCTTTCTAAATGAAAATTGATATAGGACCAATTGGCAGGTTGTTGACGTGAGATTCGACGAAGAAGGCCCAAGATCTCTGCATTCTCTTCACCATAATAAGACTTAGAGATAATGGGATCGGCCAGCCCATCATTTTCTAAACCATTGGGATTCCAAGATAGGGCTGCAGCATAAACAATCATCGGCATCGAACTTGACAAGAGGTTCACATGACCATGATCGCCCCAATCCGTATTTAAAATACCGTAGGCATGATATTTCTTCGCATACGAGACCATCTTACGAATGTTTTCTGAACTGTTATCCAGCCAGTTAATCATCCGATTCCAACCAGTGGTTGAAGGGCAGACATATTGGGGAACCCCTGATTCCGCAATAATACGAGTATGATCTTCTGTTACCGAAGCATGATAACCCCAGTTTAAACAAACAACATCTTGAGGTAATTCAGATAGTAAATCAGGATGCTTCACGATGATATCGCCCCAAAAAAGTACTTGGCGACCATTTTCTTTCACAATCGAAATGATTTCATTTAAAAAATCGACATAAAGACGGCCAACACCCTTCTCTTTGGCTAATTCCTTATTACGATAAGCCCCTAAATCAAAGGTCTCATCCCCACAAATATTGAATTTATTGGAACGGAAAAGCGGAATAAAGGATTCAATCATATGCCGCACAAGCTCCAAGCTCTCTTCCTCACTCACACTGATTGTATGATGAGCCATTCGGTTCACAAAAGAAAAAGGCTCTTCAAAATCAATCGGTTTTTCCGACAGATGCGCATAGGATTGCGTCCGTAAAATCTCATACATATGACCAAAAGTCGCAATCGACGGAATCAGCTCAACATGACGTCGATGAGCATAGGCATCGATTTCTAAAATATCCTCTGCCGAAAGAGCATCTTTATCACGAAAAGCCTCACTCAAACCTTCCCATAAAAATGTATGCTCGATATACAGTTGAAATTCATTAATCTTATACTCACTGAGCACATCAATGATTTCAAAGATGGTTTCTTTTTTCGGAACTTTGCCTCGTGTGACATCATGATAAAAACCACGGTGCAAGAAATGAGGTCGATCTTCAATCTCCACATACGGCAACTTTAAACCATGTTTTTTAATCATTTGAAGAAGGCTCATTAAGCCATAATGAAATCCACACTCACTGTTTGACCATATAAAGATTCCTTCAGCATCGATTTTAAGTTCATAAGCTTGATTTTCCAAATATTCGCTTCGCAAAAGATGAACACCAGAAAAACGTTTGGATTTTCCTTTTAAAATACCAAAACGGAGACCTGTTTCCTCTTCACTTCTTTGAACAAAAAACTTCGCATCTTCATAACTTTGAGGATTTAAATTTGCTTCTAAAATAATTTTGCTGTCACGATCTAGATAATAAAAACCCTCTTTGACCTTCATTTTTTCGGGTATCGGTAAGATACTCATGTTATCGGCTCCCAACTATCTAAGATCTCTTCTGGCCATTCGATTTGCACGCCTTCTTCTATTAGAAATTTTTGGAAGGACTTGAGATCTTTAGCACGTATTTCTTTCAATGTCTGATTTGTTTTTAAAGAATAAACAGCCATCAACGCTGCAGACTCACCAATATTCCACTCAACAGGATGCAAGCGATAAGTACCATTGGTAATATGGGTTGTCGCGATGTTTTTGGCGGCTGGAATGAGGTTTTTTGTCTCCACCGGGATCAAGGCTCCCATTGGAATTTGGAAGGGATAGCTTTCCATATCAACATAAGTTCGCTGTCCTGTACTTGGGTGAAGGTCTAAATGATAATGTCCTAGACCCACTGAATCCTCAAAATAAGCAGCACGATCATCATCCTTACGCATATCGACACCGATATGCCCTTCTACAACACGAAACTCACCGACAATACGGCGTGACTCACGAATATAAGGACGCATCGCAAAACCATCTTCTGTTCCCATGACATCGCCACGAGGCTTCAAGTTAGGATAACCCTTACCATCGGCTTCTGTCTGCAACCAATAAAGCAGCGAGCGTGAAAGTTCTTTCGCATAGTAAAGATGACGTTCTGCCGCTTTCTCATCGATCTCAAAAATAGGACCTAACCAGTAATCATTTTGTGGCCAATTGACCAAAGTCACATCGCCACTTAAAAAACCCTCTTCAAAATTACTTCGATCAAGCATCTTACGATAGCCAAAAAGATCCACTTTGCCTTCTTCTTTTTTCATCGAGCCATCAATCGGATTGAGTGTATGCGGCTCAACATAGGTCCAACTGAGCTGTGAACCCGGCCAAAAATCGGAACGATGTTCTTTCCAAAAATCATACAAAGCCGGTTTTTCAATCGTATAGTCCCCTTCATCTTCCAATGAAACCGCAAAGCACCAAGTAATGGCCTGCATATCCAAAGGGTCCGCTTTTTCAATAGCATGCAATTCTCCGGTATCCTCTTTGCTTTCACTGCCTGTGACATAGGCGGTGTCAGTCATTGGCAACAAATCGCCCAACTCTGTTGCATCTAAGAAATAATCCGCTTCGACACGAACTTTTTCTTGGACATCTTTACGATAAACCCAGACAAAGTCCACAATTTTCTCATCGTTTCGATAAGCTGAAATCGCCTCTGTTTCATACCAAAGGGTCAATTGCCCATTCGCTAGGTAAGGACTCAAGAGATCTTCAAAAATCCGTGCACTCACTTTCGGTTCATGACAAAGGGCACTCACCCATCCTTTACCTGGATTAAGCAATGGATCTTTCGCAGCTTTTTCTCTTAGCGGATAATAGCGACGATAATAATCCCGAACATGCTCACGATATTGAGCATATGTTTCTGTACGACCATATTTTTCAATGTATTCGTGCTCATCGGGTGGAACGGCTTGAGTTGTTACTTGTCCACCGAGCCAAACACTTTCTTCTGTCAATAATACTCTTTGTCCATTTCGGCAAGCTGCAAGCGCAGCGGCAACACCACCCATGCCCCCACCGATGACCGCAATATCAACTTGAATCATTTCAACGCTCCTTTTCCTAAATTTTCTTTAAACTCATCCAAAATCAATGAAAGCAAGATCCCTGAGGCAATTTGGGAAACAGTCCATCCTGACTCAACACAATATGGACCCCAGCCTTTATCAGCTGGTGAGCCAAAATACTCTTTCAAATCAGGGTCAAAACCACGAGCCCAAACACCGTCGATCTCAGGAAGATCCGATCGCATTTGAATCTTCGATAAAAAGGAAACGATGTTTTCAAAATCGTCTAAATAAGCCTCATTATCTGTCGCAATATAAGCCATTGCGAAAGCAAAAGGGAGCCAGTTATTTGTATAGAGCAGATCCACAACCGTATCTCCATTCCGTGATAAGAGCGAACATTCGCCATCCCCTTTTGTATGACGCATCGAGGCCTGATAACCCTCATCCCATTCTAAATACGCGCCACTTGGGTGCAGACGTTTCTTCATATCTGAAACAATGCTTTCTAAAAAGCGCTCATATTTTGGATCCTCTGTTACCCAAAGGGCAATCGAAACAGGCAAGATTAAGCGTGCTTCTTCTTGAGTTTGGGATTGTTCTCGCTTTGTTTTTGGATACATGCCTAAAAGTTTATCCAGACCTTTTTGACCATAGTCAAGATAGGCTTCATGCCCCAAAAGACGATAGCCAAGCAGTAAACTGGCATGATAGTAGGCATTATAATGCGCACTGGCAGTTTGATCTTCTTCTTTTTGAATCAAATGGATGTTTTCCTCATTGATTTCTTCGATTTCAAAGCGTCCACGACGCAAGCCATCGGAACCGGTTGTTTTTAAATGGAAGTTTAAAATTTTCTCTAAAATCGCCAGTTCCTCTTCATCTTGATCGCCCAATAAATTTTTAAAAAGAATCGGCATGATCATACGCGCAACATCATCACCATAATTACTTTCCCAAGCAGCATCTGACCATCGGACAAAACCCGCATGAAAACCCGATTGAACGGTGAAATCTTTTAACGCTACTTGACGAAGGTTCTCGGCAATCGCTGCATAGCTCTCATCTTCAAAATAATGCCCCGCTAAATAATAAAGCCATGAAGCTTCACCGACACAATCCCCCCGAACATTGCTTGCGAAGCGTTGTTGGCCATCCCCATAGATTTCAGTCCCAAAACCTTCATAGACACCACCGCGTCCGCCTTCTATCAGAATATTGGCCTCATCGAACCAATCGATTGCTTTTAAGACCACTTCTTCACGATTATCAGCGCGATTATTTAAGCTATAAGGTGCTTTTAAAAGACTCGCATCGACCTTTTCATCAAGAAGCCAAGTCAGTATATGTGAAATTAAAGCATCGATTCTTTGCACAGGTGCATAGCGGTTTTGACGAAACTGGGCCAGTTGAACCGCTGAAACCAAGACATTCTCTCTTTCTAGAAAAATTGCATAATCTTTCACATCAAAATCATGACGCAAGTCCTCATAAAGATAAGAATGAGCATGATCAGAGGTAAAGCGAGCAAGGACTTTTCGACTTTCTAAGACCTCATGAAACGGAACAATTCGAAAACTGCTTTGAGGGTCGATGATTTCGTATTGCTGAAGTCCTGCTACAGAATCATCAATCCAAGCGAAGCGTTCAAAACGAGCATCTTGAATCCCATCGCTTGTGAAAGCACCTAAAGATACAATGTATTCAGCAAAAACCTTACCACCTTGATCGATAAAACGTTCTATTTCCTGTCTTTGCTGAGGTTTTAATTTTAAAGGTTCCTCTTCGGTACCCCCTAAAATCATCACAGCTCGATATTCATTGAGTTGTTTGAACTCAGGATGAAGCAGTTCATATTCAATTAAATTCTTATCCAAAACTTTTAAAATGTCAGATTGATCTCTTGTAATAACAGCAATCATTCTATTTCCTCCCTTAAGATTCGATCTAAATAATGCGCAAGATAAGCGGCGCCTTCTTTGGAGTAATGAACCCCATCCTCTTCTCCACTGTTCTCAACAGTTCGCAAAACCTTTGATTTATTTTGCATCATCGGATCTGAAAATAAATCAACAAAGAAAACATCTTTCATCTCACAAACAGCTTGGGCATGATCACGACATAAACGAAGCAAGTCATTGGGACTTTGCTTACGATATTGTTTCGGATCATGTCTTCCAAAGAAATAAGAAGCTGCCTTCGGATCCCCTTCAATAATCGGATGAACCGAAATCCAAATAACTTCAATATTTCTTTCAATAAAAGCATCAATGAGTTTTTCCATGTTTTTACGAAAAGCTACAAAATCAACTTGCGCAAAGCGATCTTGTTGGACCATCACATCGTTGGTTCCAAAGTTGATAAAAACTTTTTGAACGGGATGCGTCAAAACTTCATCCAAGCGAAGAAGGGCTTCACTTAATTCTTCGCCATTGATACCCTCATTAATGACTTCAATCCCTTGTAATTTTGAAAGCAAATACGGCCATTTCTCTTCTTCTTTAAGCCCATAACCATGAGTGAGCGAATCACCCAAAGCCAAGTATTTTTTCATCCATCCACCACCTAGTAAATAAGCGCTTTCATCCACTCTCATTTTAGCAAGATACAGCTTGTTTTTAAGTCTTGGACAGAATTATCTTTATTTTGTCCTTGTTTTCTTAAAAATACCCCCTATTTCTAGCATTATTTTAAGAATTATCCAGGAAATTAAAAAAACAGCTGTCCTTGATGAAAGACAGCTGTTTACTTTAAAATTTTAAATTCGCATGGATTGCTTTTGCGCTTTGCTTTTGTTTTTCGTTAGCTGATTGCATCGGGAAACGAAGCGCTCCTGCATCAACGCCTTCAAGTTTAAGGATTTCTTTTAAACAAGGGTACAAGCCTGCTTGCAGTAAGGAGCTGATCACTTGGTTCATCTGTTCTTGATAATAACGCGCTGAATCCAAATCCTCTTTTTCTACCGATTCAAAAACCTTGCGAGCTAAAGGCGCTTGGATATTAAAGGTTGAACCAATCGCACCATCAACACCCAAACTTAAAGCCGGTAAAAGCATCTCATCAAAACCACTGAAAATAAGATGATCAGGGAAGCGTTCACGGAGTTGTTGGAGGAGGTAGAAATCAGCCGTTGTATATTTAACCCCCACAATTTTCTCGTTTTCAAACAGTTCCGCAAATTCTTCCAAGCCCATTTCAACACCTGTAAGAAAGGGAATGGAATAAATTATCATCGCTAAGGACGTAACCTCACTGAGTTCAAAATAATAATTCTTTATTTCTTCAAAAGAAAACTTGTAGTAGAAAGGCGTCACCGAAGACAGCGCATCATAGCCT
>JASLJD010000063.1 GCA_030152625.1 Erysipelothrix sp. | reverse complement strand
CTTCCGCTAAAACAGCAAGTTTTTTTGCTTCCTGGAAGTTCAATGCACCAACTTGTGCAATTAACTTCAGCTCGCCTTGGGCTTCATCATGAGCGATTTCAAAAATCTTTTTCTTTTCTTCAAAGCTTAATAAAAAATTTTCACCCGTACTCCCACCAACATACAAACCGTCCACTTTCATTACATCAATATTGTATCGAATAATTTCTCGAGTTCCTTTTTCGTTGATCTGCCCTTTTTCATCAAACGAAACCAAAAGCGCAGTGTAAATTCCTTGTAAATCCATCTCCAAGTTATCATATCCTTCCTTATCAAATCCAATGTGTCCTTCCTAAGATCAGAACTTACTTAAAGCATAGCATTTTCACTTAAACAATGTTCGGTGAAAATATGACTTATTTATGTCATTTTCTAAGGCTCTTTAAAAATTTCTTAGAAAATCTGTGAGAACAATATCAAAAGAAATAAAGTTTTTCTTTTCTTTTACTTTTTGAAAAGGACTACGATTTGGTATATATTAAGAAGGAGATATCCAAGAGAAAGGGGTAAGATGATGTTTGAAAAAATTAAAGATGGGCTGATTGTATCTTGTCAGGCCCTGGAAGATGAGCCACTCTATGGTGGAGATACCATGCTTAAAATGGCACGAGCAGCGAAAGAAGGTGGTGCCATTGGTATTCGTACAAATGGTCCCGAAAACACAAAAATGATTAAGGAAGACAGCCAATTACCTGTCATTGGTTTGGTGAAAAGAAATTATGAAGGCTATGAGGCCTATATCTCACCGACCCCAAAAGAAATTGACGAAATATTCACAGCAGGCGCAGATATGATCGCCATTGACGCGACCGATCATACGCGTCCTTACCCACTGGATAAACTGCTTGCCTATGCAAGAGAACATTATCCAAAAGGTAAATTATTGGCCGATATTTCCACATATGAGGAAGCAAAAAGAGCTGAAAAACTGGGTTTTGATGCTGTCGCTGTAACCATGGTTGGTTATACACCTCACACAAAAGGACAAAAGGTCCCTGATTTTGATTTACTTGAAAAATTAGTTCAAGATCTTTCGATTCCGGTGATTGCTGAAGGGAATTTCAACACACCCGAAGATGCGAAAAAAGCTTTAGAAATTGGCGCACACACGGTTGTTGTGGGTTCAGCCATTACGCGTCCACAAGTTATCACCAAAAAATTCAGCGAGGCGGTTGCAAATGCAAAAAAGAACTAGTTTTGCCGTTGATATTGGCGGAACAAAAATCCAAATCGCTGTCGTTCATGAGGAAAAAGGAATTCTTTTTCGTAAAGAAATTCCCAGCCTAGCACATGAAGGTGGCGAGTCCATCAGTCAAAGAATTTCAGAAGTCATTGTCGCCTTAAAAAAAGATTATCCTGAAGCCGTGGGAATAGGCGTGGGAACTGCTGGCCAAATCGATAATCAGGGAACCATCCAATCAGCAACCAAAGTTTTTAAAGACTGGGTCGGATTTCCCCTCGCAAAAAAACTTCATGAAGCAAGTTCTCTTCCCGTTAAAGTAATCAATGATGTGCAAGCAATGGCCCTTGGAGAAATGCATTTTGGCTTCCATTATCAAAACATGATCGCACTTGCCATGGGCACAGGCGTCGGGGGAGCGATTATTCAAAATGGCGAATTAATGCGCGGTGAAACAGGCGCTGCTGGGGAACTTGGGCATCTTGTTTTAAAACCCCAAGGAAGAGCTTGTCCTTGTGGACAATTTGGTTGTGTCGAAGCCTACTTATCAGGACCGGCCTTAGAAAGAGAATATCAACATCTCCGCAATGAAAAAAAGTCAGCTCAAGAAATCTTCGCATCCAAAGAACCCTTTGAACAAAGCCTTGTCCAAAACTATTTAGAAAACATGATTCAAACACTGACAAGCCTCAGTAATATCTTCGCACCTGAAGCCATTGTCTTAAGCGGCGGTGTTGCGAACTCATTAGGAGAGTGGATGCCTTTCATCCAAGAAAATGTTCAATCTCGTGTTTTAAAAATTAATCAATCGGTCAAAATCAAACAATCCGAACTCTTAGCCGATGCGATGATACTCGGAGCTGCAAGTCTCTTTTTTCCATCAAAAAAACGTCGCCAATAAGCGACGTTTTTTTTATTTTACTTATCTAATTGCTGATTGAATGCACGCGCAACACGTTGAACATCCGGGCCAATAATTAATTGAACACTGCCCTTACCAGGACGCATCACGCCAGAAACACTGCCGATTTTTAAGGCTTCTTCCTGAACTAAGTCATCATCAAGAACTTCAAGGCGAAGACGGGTTGCACAATATTCAGAAGATGCAATATTCTCTTTACCACCTAAAGCTTCGAGAAGCGATTGAGCCATTGCATCGAATTTCTCATCCCCTTCAAACTTCACTGTATCTTGAACTTTAAGTTCTTCTCGACCCGGCGTCTTTAAATCAAATTTAAGGATTGCGAATTTAAAAATACCGTAATACAAGAAAGCATAAACAATGCCCACAATAAGAACCGGAACCCAATTTGTTTGGGCATTCCCCGGTAAAACACCATATAGGATAAAATCTAAAAGACCGCCTGAAAAGGTCAAACCGACACCTACCTTTAAAATGTGCATAAGCATAAAGGATAAAGCCGCTAAAACACCATGCACAGCAAAATAAAGCAATGGCGATGCAAATAAGAATGAAAACTCAAGAGGCTCAGTAATCCCGGTGAAGATGGAAGTTAATGAAGAGGAAATCATGAGTCCCTTCACATCTTCTTTTCTTTCAGGACGAGCCGTTTGATACATTGCGAAAGCTGCTGCTGGAAAACCAAAAATCATAAATGGAAACATACCGCTGAAAAAGCGTGCTGCTTCTGGATCAACCGGTACACCAGCTGCCAATTGTGCAAAGACGATGTTTTGGACTCCTTCAACCACTTGACCGCCAACTTCAGCCGTACCACCTAAGGCTGTTTGCCAAAATGGGAGATAGAAAACGTGATGAAGCCCTAAGGGGATTAAAGCACGATAAATATAACCGTAAATAAATGTACCAAAATAACCAAGCTTCGCAACAGCCCGACCCAAGGCGGCAATGAGAGCACCAGCATAAGGCCATAACCAGGTTAAAAACATCCCCATAAACACTGCCACAAAGGCTGAAACAATGGGTACAAAACGTGTCCCGCTGAAAAATGAAAGAGCTGCGGGCAGTTCTATTTGATGGTATTTATTATGAAGTTTCGAGACAACAAGCCCCACTAAAATACCGCCAAAAACACCCATGTTCATCGTCTCTTCAAAAGATAAAACACTTGCGATCAGTCCCGGTGTTTCTTTTAAAGTTTCAATATCTGCAAAATGTTGAATACTTGATGTCATGCTCGCATACATCATAAGATATGCGACAAGTGCGGATAAAGCCGCAACTTCTTTATGCTCATCGGCTAAACCTAAAGCCACCCCAACAGCAAAAAGAAGCGGTAAATTCGCAAAGACAACTTCGCCTGCATCTTTCAAGACGGAAAGGACACTGTAAAGAAACGTTCCTTCGCCCATCACAGCTTGTAAACCATAAAGTTCTAAAAAGGCTTCTCCTGTAAAAGAAGCACCAATTCCAAGCATCAATCCTGCAACAGGAAGCAATGCAATTGGAAGCATAAACGTCCGACCAAGACGTTGTAATTTTTTCATCATTTTCTTTTTCCTCCTTCATTAAAACACAAAAAAAGACCTACAAAAAGACAGCATAAAACTGTCTCAATGTAGGTCTTGCCTTCTTCAGTCACAATCCCATTCCGGATAATCATAACAAATTTATCTTCTTTGTCAAGTTAAGAAAGCATGCGATCAAGATGAAGCATCAAATACAACTTTTCATCCATGTTTAATGAATAATGAAAACGTTCTTGAATATAATAAGCAATCTGATCGACGAGATCTTGATATTTACGGAATTGGAAGATCATCTTCAAATGAGGTTTTTCTGGCTTGACAAGATCGCTGCCCGATAAAATTCTTTGCGCTAAATATTTCAAATGTGTTTGAAAACGCATCACCGAAAGATCTTCCCGATCGAGTTCACGTCCTGTTTGAGACTCCACGATCGCAAGCACAGCCGCAATCATTTCTACCGTCTCATGCACATCTTCATGACCATCTTTTACACTGGCATTGACAATGTGCACCGTAATATAGGAAGCCTCATCTTCTGGTAAAACAATCTCAAAACGCTTTTTAATTTCCGATACGGCCCAAAGCGCAAGAGCATATTCTTTAGGATAAAAAAGTTTAAATTCTTCATTCATCAAATTAGGAACATACATCCCTTCCTCAAAACGCTTGACTGCTGAAGACATGTGATCACTTAGAAATATAAACAATTTATCATCCAATGCCAAATCGAAATCTTTTTCTGCCTTCGCCATCAGATCTTGTGTCAAACGAAAATAATCAAAATCGATCTCCTCAATTAATTGAGAAAAACGTTTAAACTGTTGTGGAAGCAAGTGAAAAGTCTTCTCAATCCGATCGACATCGAGCTCATCGCCTTCTTTTTTATCAAAGCCCAAACCCAAGCCAGTCACGATTTGCTCTTTCCCATCAACAATGGTCGCAACACAGTTATTATTGAAAATCTTTATAATTTTCATCGTTTTCCCCCCTTCAACATGCATCTTATTATAGCTTTTTTAAAATGAAAGTTCATCTCCATTAAAAACATCAACCTTTGGCAAGGTTGATGTTTTCTTTAAGCTTCTTTTTTACGAACAAATAACTTCATCATCTCAACAACTAAGAGGGGAACAAACATTAAGCCAATCGCTACAAGCCAATGATGGCCATCAAGATTGCTGAGTTTGAAGAGATTGTTGACTCCCGGAATTAAGACAACCCCTAAAATCATCAGACCATTGATTAAAGTTGCGTAAACAAGCCATTTATTCTTCCAGAAATTAGCAAAGACTGACTCGGATCCTGCATGAACACTGAAAGAATGGATCAATTGTGAGAAAGCCAAAACAACAAAAGCCATCGTTTGCCCTTGAATAAGACTTCCATCATGCGCTCCAAAATAACCCAAACCATAAAGGAAAGCAAAAAGCGCTGTCAAACCAATGGTTATACCTTGATAAGCAATACGAATAAAGACAGGTTTACTTAACAGCGAGCCACTTCGATCAGGCTCACGACACATAATCCCCTCTTCTGGACCATCCACACCCAAAGCAAGCGCTGGTAGGCTATCGGTCACAAGATTAATCCATAGTAAATGAACCGGTAAGAGTGGTTGTCCCAAGGAAAAGATAATCGCTAACAAGATGACTAAAAGCTCCCCTGTATTACAAGAAAGAAGATAGGAAACAGATTTAATAATATTATCCTTAATACGGCGTCCTTCCTCAACAGCTTTCACCACAGTCGCAAAATTATCATCGGTAAGAATCATATCGGAAGCACCTTTCGCAACCTCGGTACCCACAATACCCATGGCCGCACCGATATCAGCACGCTTAAGGGCAGGAGCATCATTAACCCCATCTCCTGTCATCGCAACCGTATCGCCATGACGCTTCCATGCGGAAATAATACGCATTTTATGTTCTGGTGATACCCGAGCATAAACAGCAATTTCCTTCACATTTTCATACAGATCATCATCGCTCATTTGATCCAAATCTTTTCCTGTAACGACTCGATGCCCATCTTCCATGAGGCCGATTTCTTTCGCAATCGCTGATGCTGTCACCGCATGATCACCGGTAATCATCACAGTACGAATCCCAGCTGTCTTACTTTTCTGAATAGCATCATAGACTTCAGGACGAGGCGGATCAATCATTCCCACAAGGCCGACAAAACTTAGCTTCGACTCAATCTCATCTTCTTCAAGTTCTTCCGTCTCAACCTTTTTTGTCGCAAGGGCTAAGACACGTAAAGCTTTTTCTCCCATTGCAAGGTTTTCTTTCTGAATTTTTTCAATGTGTTCAGCTCGGATAGGGACGATCTCATCGCCCTCCAAATAAGAGTCGACGACCGCTAAAACTTCATCGACACCACCTTTTAGGAAAACATATTTCTCACCATTGATATCATTGATGGTACTCATTCGTTTACGAGCTGAATCAAAAGGTACTTCGTTTAAACGCGTGTGGGTATGTAAAATACTCTCGGTGTCAAGGCCAATGTTTTGAGCCCAAGCTGAAAGTGCCGTCTCGGTTGGATCCCCAACCCACTCACCATCGATTTTACGAGCATCATTACACAAGAGCAGGCCTGCACCTAAAAGTTCCACATCACTTTCTGTCCAATGTTTTTGAACAGTCATTTTATTTTGCGTCAATGTTCCGGTCTTATCACTGCAAATAACCGTTGCAGAACCCAAGGTTTCAACGGATGGTAAATTACGAACGATTGCATTTTGACTCACAAGACGTTGAACACCTAAAGCTAAAACAATCGAGGCAACCGCTGGTAAACTTTCAGGAACCACGGCAACCGCTAAGGAAACAGCTGTTAAGAACATATTCATGAAATCTTCTTGATGATAAAGCCCAATCGCCAAAATAATACCGCAAGCAATTAAAGCCCCCATCCCTAAGACCTTTCCTAAATCATTGAGTTGTTGTTGGAGAGGGGTTAAATCTGTTTCTGTTTCTTGAAGCATACTGGCAATCTTACCAACCTCTGTATCCATCCCCGTAGCAACAACTAAGCCTTTTCCACGACCATAGGTCACTGTTCCCGATGAATAAGCCATGTTACGACGATCACCTAAAACAGCATCTTCATCCAGCACAAGATTCGCTTCTTTATGAACTGGAAGCGACTCACCTGTAAGCGAAGATTCTTGAACCTGTAATGAATTAACAGTGACTAAGCGAACATCTGCTGCAACCAAGTCACCTGCTTCTAATATAAGCAAATCTCCCACAACCACATCTTTCGAGTTGATTGAAGTTTCCACACCTGAACGAATCACCTTCGCACTGGGTGAGGACATATCTTGCAAAGCTTTCAGTGATTTTTCAGCCTTATCCTCTTGGGTAAAACCAATGAGAGCATTTAAAATCACGATCGCTAAAATGATGATTGCATCAACTTGGCTGCCTGCAAAATAACTGATCACAGCCGCCACAATCAAAATCACAATCGTCACATCTTTAAACTGGTCAAGGATTCGAGAAAGAACACTCGGGCCCTTTGCCTCTGCCAATTTATTTTCTCCGTATTTTTCTCGCTGAGTTTTGACTTCCTCTTCACTCAAACCATAGTTTAGATCATAGTGATCAGCAATGGTTTCTAAGTCCTCTGCGTACCATTTTCTGTCTTCCATAATTGCCTCCTTTAAATAAAAAAAGACTTTATCCCAAAAGTGGATAAAGTCTCGAATTTATACACGTTCCGGATCTCTTTGAGATCGTATTGACGAAACAGTGACCCTCAAGAAGAGGGCTTCTACTCCCTTTACGCTTTAATCATAACAAATTGCCATTTGACAGTCAAAGCTTTTTCTCAAAAACTTTCATTTTCAAAGGATAGCCACCCATTTCAAAGTATGAAGCTTCACCTGCTTCAAAACCTTCTTTCTCAAAAAATGAGACAGCACTCTCCGTATTGGCTTCTAGACGTGTTCGAATCACTTCAAGATCAGGATGTGCCTTTAAAATTTCTTGATATAAAAGCGTGCCAATCCCTTCTCGCTGTGAACTGGGTAAAACATATAAGGCATGGATAAATAAACGCTCTCCCACTACTTCAAAATAAGCATATGCTAAAATTAAATCAGCTTCTGTGGCAAGATAAATTGTTTCATTCTCAATGGCTTCTTTTAGCTGTTCTTTACTATAGAAGACATCCAGATGCTTGGCAATATTTTCTTCGGGGACCTTGTCTTTATAGGCTTGCATCCAAGTAATCCTTGCGATTAAACGGATTGCCTCCAGATCCTCCAATTTTGCTTTTCGTATCATGCTGCCTCCTATCTTTGCATATTATAGCGATTCTACAACTTTTTGCAATCCTTTACTTTTGATAAAGTTTACGATATTCATCATAAAGCATACCATAAGCAAGCAAATCATGGTAAGCACCATCGCGATAAATCATCGAACGCAAGCGCCCTTCTTGCTTAAAGCCCATTTTTTCATAAAGACCGATCGCACGTTCATTGAAACTGAAAACATGCAAATACAAGCGATGCAAATTCAGACCTTCAAAACCCCAATCGAGAAGAACTTTCATAATCTCTGTCCCATAACCTTTGGACCAGTAGTCTTTATTACCGATCACAATAGCCAATTCATCATGCCGATTTCGATAGTCATGATTCATAAAAGCACAGGTTCCCAAAGCGACCTCTCCATCATAAGCAACAAAGGTCAAACCCTCCACCATGCGCTGACTCCAGGCTTCAACTTCATCATAGCCCATTGGACGAATAAAAACAGACTGGTCATTTTGCGCCACTTCTGGATCATTTCGCCACTCATAATAAAGAGGAATATGTTTCTCTTCAAATTTTTCAAATCTTAAATTCATTTTTTCACCAACACATTCTTAAATGCTTCATAATAAATCGCTCCAGCACGTTCAATCGACGCTAAAGACCAATGCTCATTCGCTTGATGTTCAGAACCGATTTCTCCTGGAAACATCGGACCAAAAGCAATGATGTTTTCCATAGCACGAGCATAGGTTGCGCCCCCGCTGGTCAAGCCAACAGCTTCTTCACCGCTAACTTTCTCATAAGCGTCTTTTAAATTTTGAATAAAAGTGCTGTCTAAATCAAGATGAACACCTGGAAGATGATCATACAATTCACTGACCAATTGAT
The DNA here is from genome assembly GCA_030152625.1 of Erysipelothrix sp. Classification (GTDB taxonomy): domain Bacteria; phylum Bacillota_I; class Bacilli_A; order Erysipelotrichales; family Erysipelotrichaceae; genus Erysipelothrix. The sequence goes on along the minus strand of JASLJD010000063.1, from coordinate 15,091 downwards.
ATTGGTGCACGACTTTTTTCAAAGCCAACTCCAAATCAACTTGATTCATGCTTGTTGGTAAGCGGAAGTCAAGCGCTATTTTTTGACCCCGTGCATTCATATCCACCTTCGCTAAATTCACCGTCAAAGGCCCCAAGATATCATCCGCAATCGGGCCAAAAAGATCTTGACCATGCACATCCCCTAAATGTTTCACAATAAAATCAATCGCTCGATTGCGATGATCTGTTTCATAAAGAGCCTTGGCCGCAAGATAAATCGCGTTTACACCTTGATCAGGTGCCATTGCATGCGCTGCTTTCCCTTGAATCACCAAGTGCTGATCTTCTAAGAAATGAGGAACATGGTTTTCTTGTAACCATTTCTCCACTTCTTGATCATAAAGGAGGTAGGCTCGATCACTGACAGCATTGAAAGCCGTCCCACCCTTAAGATAAACATCACTCAACTCATGACCGAACAGTTCATATTGCACAAGTTCCTTTTCCGCATAGATAAAAGGAAAAGAAGCATCGGGAGTGAAGCCAAAATCAGGAAGGCGTTCATGCTCCTTATAAGCATCCATACAACGCCAGAAATTCTCCTCATCTGCCCCAAAAATGAAACGAATCGAATGAGCTAATTCCACACCTTCATCGAGTAATTTCTTTAAGGCATAGATGGTCAAAAGACTTGGCCCTTTATCATCCACGACACCTCGGCCATAAAGCTTAGCATCCCGTTCCTCTAAGATAAATGGATCGCTCTTCCATTCAGCGCGATCTCCAGCAGGAACAACATCAACATGGCCCAAGACCCCCATCAATTGATCACTTTGTCCCTTCATTTCCGCATAGCCATAACGACCTTGCGGATCAAGATAGGTCTCAAAACCCATTCTTTCTGTAATTGAAAGCATTTTCTTTAAAGCAAGATAGTTTGCTTCACCAAAAGCATAACGCTCATCGCTTTCATCCAAAACTGTTTCAATAGCAATTAAATCCTTTAAATCTTTAATATAAGCCTGCATTAAATTCTTCATCTTTAAAGCCCCCTTGGTTCAAAGTATTCAAAAATTATGATGTCTTCCTCTATTTTATCATTTTTATGGATTGTCCACAAAACAAGTTCACCACCCAAAGCCTTAAAAATCCTGCTAGGCCAATGCTTAGCATAGTAGCGCTTCTCAATCGCTATAAAATCAGCACGCATCAGAAAATTAAAAATTAAACTACTGAGCATGTAAGCAGCTTTGGGTTTTTTATATTTTTCAGGATCCATCAATAAAAAACCCCGGACAATATGTGGATAATGAAAGCGAAAATAAGTCACAATACGCGGATCAAAAGACTCAATGACATAGTCCCCATCATATTTTTTTAAGGCTTGCACTGCTTTTTCGCTTAATTCCCGATAACGATCATTGGACTTTAATTCCACAATTAAAGGAACTTGCCCATCGACCAAAGCTAAAACCTCTGTAAAACGAGGAATCTTTTCCCCATAAAGATCGATTTGATCGATTTCCTCACTGCTTAAAGAAGCAAAGGCACGATCATCCTTCAAGAGTCGTTTTAAACGATCATCATGGAAAACATAGACAATGCCATCTTTGGATAATTGTAAATCCAATTCAATCCCATAGCCATGATCAATCGATCGTTGAAAAGCCCTTAAGCTGTTTTCAGGAATGCTTTGATCTTTAAGGTGATGACCCCGATGACTATAAAAAGCCTTCGGGACCGATCTTCGACCTGGCAGCAATACAAAGAGATAAAAAACAAGCAAAATCACCAGACTATACAATGCTGTCACCATGTTGCACCTGCCTCATGCTGATGAAAGCACAAAGAATAAAAAAGACAGCGTATGGAAAGAGAACCCGATAAGAAAAAAGATCGAAAAGAATCCCTGAAACAATCGGTGTGATAATTTGAGCCGCCATCGAAAAGGTGTAATACAAGCCCGTATATTCACCAATTTCAGCTTCGGTCGCCATCTCTAAAACCATTGGCAAAGAGTTCACATTAATCGCTGCCCAAGCGATCCCCGCCAAAACAAAATTCACAATCATCATCGGACTGTAAGCACGATAAACAAAGGCCGTTCCAAAGGCAATGGCCAAAAGCACAACCCCCCGTAAGATCGTCTTTTTTCGACCCCAAAGATTCGATATTTTCCCAATAGGAATAAAAGAAACAATTGCCGCTGCATTCGCAATCAAAAGAACCAGTGAAGCTTGCGAAGTACTGAACGCTAATTCAATGGTTGCATAGCGAGAAAAAGCAGAAATCACGGCATTATAACCCATAAACCAAAAAGCAACGGATAAAAGCAAAAACAACATACTGCGTTGAACTGCTTTAGGCTTGACGATTTGCTCATGATCTTCATCCACTTCACTTTCAATCCCTAAAGCATAAGCCTCATCACGCATGGCTTGAGCCCATTTTTTCTCTTTCACAAATAAAACCATTAAAAGAACCGATGCTCCCATTAAAATCGCTGTCGCAATAAAAACAGGATAATAGGATCCCAGTTTCTCCGGGCTTAAAAGTGAAATTAAAAGCAAGACAATCACACCACCCACTGCGCCCATCAAATTAATCAAAGCATTGGCTTCTGAACGCAAAGGCTTTAAAGTAATATCTGGCATCAAAGCAACCGCCGGACTGCGATAAAAAGACATCGCTAAAAGCAGAATGAATAAAGCGATCGCAAAGAGATAAAAATGATCGTTTTCGCTTGCGTAAGGCAAAACAAAAAGCATCCCTATCGCGATCACTGTCCCCATGACAATAAAAGGCATACGACGCCCATAAGGACTTTCTAGACGATCGGAGAGCTTACCAAAAAAGGGGAGTAAAAACAAGGCCAGAACATTATCCAAAGCCATCACGACCCCTGATAGCGTATCACTGATCGCAAACTCAGATTTCATAATCAAAGGGATAATAAAATCATAGAGTTGCCAAAAGCCAGAAATAGACATAAAAGCTAAGCCAACGAGCACAACACGCTTTCGATTGAGTTTCATATTTTGTCTCCTTTTCAATACTTTAACTACCAAAATAATAGCATAGTAAAAGGCATTTGACTATTTAATCAAATGCCTTTTCATTTTCACTTTCTTTTGTTTCGGCCTCTTTTTAATCGAGCATCTTCCGCTTTCGCACGTAATTGACCACAAGCTGCATCGATGTCAGCACCCTTTTCTTCGCGAGCAGTGACTTCAATCCCATGGTCTTTTAAGATCTTTTTAAACGCTTGTATCGAAGAAGATGTGCTTTGTTTAAAGGAGTTTTCTGAGACTTCATTATACGGGATTAAATTAACCCAAGCATCCAAATCATAATCACGAATCAATGCAATCAGCTCCAAAGCCTCTTTCTCATGATCATTCACATCTTTAATCATAATATATTCAAAAGTTAAACGACGATTCGTTTTTGCTTGATAGTACTGTAAGCTTTCAAAAAGTTCTTCCAATGGAAACATATCATTCACCGGCATGATCGATGAACGCAATTCATTGTTTGGCGCATGCAAAGAAATCGCTAAATTGATTTGACTTTCTTCATCCGCAAAACGCTTAATCACAGGAGCGATGCCCGAAGTTGAAATTGTAATATGACGAGCACCTATATTCAAAGTCTTTTCATCATTCACCATCTTTAAAAATCGCATAACATAGCGGTAGTTGTCAAAAGGTTCCCCAATCCCCATCATCACAATATGGCTGACCCGCTCACCTTTTTGGTCTAAATAACGTTGGGCAAACAGGATTTGATTCATCATCTCGGAGGTAAATAAATTTCGTTTCTTTTTCAACAAACCTGAAGCACAAAACTTACAACCCATCGCACAACCCACTTGTGTGGTTAAACAAACGCTGTAACCATAAGGTTGACGCATTAAAACAGTCTCAATCAAAGCCCCATCACTGCATTCCAGTAAAAACTTTGTTGTCTCATCTTTTGAAACTTGGTATTCTTTTAAACTTAAAGTATTGATCACAAAATCTTCTTTTAAACTTGATCTCAATTTTTTACTGAGATTGCTCATGGCATCAAAGTCTTCAACTCTTTGCTCATATAACCACTCAAAAATCTGTTCTGCACGAAAAGAAGGCTCCCCCTTCTCTTTCAGATAGTCTAATAACATCTCATAATCGTAATTATAAATCGATTCTTTTGCATTCACAAAAATCCCAACTTTCCATGACCATTATAACATAGCGCAATTCATATACGAGCAGCAGTTTCTAAGAATAAAACACCCTGCCTTTTTAAAGTTATTAAGATCAAAATCCAAAAAAGCATTGAAAAAATAGCTAAAACACTGGATACAAAGGCTGCATTGGATGCGAAAAGGGCTTCTTTCTCAAAGTTAATCGCGTAAGTCACCGCAACACTGGCAGCAGGAGTCGATAGCATCAAAACAATCGTCATGATGGCCGTTTCATTAAGAAGCAAAAGCTCTGCCCTACGAAGTAAAAGCATGATCCCTAAAATAATCGCCGGCATCAAAAAAAGTTTGACCAGAGTATAAATCCAAACATCGCGATCCTTGATCAAATCTTTGAGCGGCACTTCAGCAAGCGTCATGCCTATTGACAAGTAAGCAAGCGGTGAAGCAAGATTCGCTAAAGAGTCTAGCGCTTGCATAAACCAAGGAGCTGTTTTATCTAAACGTAAAAAAGACCCTGTCCAATCCCCAATATTGACTTGAATGAAACGATCTTGAAAAACCCAAATGAAAAAACCTATGAAGGTCGCAAGAACGGTTGGATTCAATATGATTTGTTTCAAATCTTTACTTTCAAATTGCAAACCTGAAAAAAGAAAAAGACCGTATGAATAAAGAAATACCCGATAGGAAACATTGAATAAATTCGCATAAAGTGTTCCCTCAGTCCCAAGAAAAGCATGAATCATCGGGATACCAAAAAACGTCGTCGCCCCAAAAATCGTCAAGCCACGCATAACATCAAGCTTATCGCCCTCATAAAACAATTGATAAAGTGAAGTCAAAAGAATCAAAATAAAATAAACAAAAAATCCAAAAAGAAAAGTATGCAAACCCACTCTTAAAGTTTCAGAATCCATATCAGTCATAAAGGAGCGAAAAGCAAGAGCCGGCAAAGACAATTTAAACAGAACAGAAGTCAAAGCTTTGGCTGTGGATGCTTCCAGCTTCTTTGTTTTACGCAAGTAATAAGCCAGTAAAATGATGGAAACTGTCGAGAAAATGGCTCCTAGAAAAGCTTGATCTAAAATGATCTTTTTAATCATCGACATCTTTCCCTCCTTAAAAAAACTCTTTTAACGCTTGTGTCTTTATCATACTCAATTCTTTGCATCTTTCAAAGCCTAAGTTTTCCTCTCAAGAATTAAAAAGCTCCTTTTTGAGGAGCTTTGCTTCATTATTTAGAAAACTTATCACAAGCTTCAAGAGCTGCTAGGTTGAGATAGTTCCAAGGACGATCGAAATGTGGTTGGAAGAAGAAATCCGTATAGGCGAGATCTTCAATCGTCATCTTACTTTGGATCACCACTGAAAGTGTGTTAGCAGATTGAGTAATATCATAACGTGACATCAACTGTCCACCAACGATACGGCCGCTGTTTTTCTCATAAACAAGTTTAATATGAATTCGTTCATTGCTTGGCATAAATTCAGGACGATACCAATCTTCAAAATAAACCGCCTCAACATCCAAGCCAAAATGCTTGGCGCTTTCTTCTGTCACCCCACTTGAGCCAATGTTATAACCGAAGAGGTAAAGACCCGATGTTCCTTGTGTTCCTCGATAGCGAACTTTCGGCTCTTTAATATTGTGACCAATGAGTGTGCCCATTCTTACCGCATTGGTTGCAAGCGGAATGTAAGCATGCTTTCCATTTGGATTATAATGAACAGCCACGCTGTCACCACCTGCATAAATATCAGGGTTACTGCTTTGCATGTATTCATTCACTACAATCGCATCATTATCAAGCAAGTCAATCTTACCTTTAGCAAGTTCGGTATTCGGTCTGAAACCAACACATAAAATCACTAAGTCTGCTTCATAAGTATTGGCTTCTGTTTGTACCCCTGCAACACGATTTTCATCATCAAGCGTGAAGCCCGAGACTTTTTCACCAAGAGCTAATTGAACATTCCGTTCTTCAAGTTCTGCTTCTAAAATATCCGTCATTTCTTCATCGAGATATTTGTTTAAAATACGATCCATCGCATCGATCAAAACGACATTTTTCCCTGTGTTTGCAAATGCTTCAACAAGTTCAATACCGATATAACCTGCACCAACAATCACAACATTTTCTGCATCTTGCTTGCGTTCAAAAATTTCTTGAGCTTGGCGGTAATTCTTGCATAATAAAATGTTTTCACCATCTTTATTTTCAAAAGGCGGAATAATTGGCCAAGAACCTGTTGTTAAAACAAGTTTGTCATAACTGTCTTCAAAAACCTCATTGGTCGCTAGGTTTTTCACCTTAATTGTTTTGGCTTTTTCATCGATTTCTAAAACATCATGTTCCATTTGAACATTGGCGCCTAAGCTTTCCAATTCTTGAGGATTGGAATAGAAAAGAGATTCTGGTTCCTCAATCACTTCACCAATATAAAGCGCGATCCCGCATGATAAAAAAGATACGTTATCATTTCTTTCATAAACTGTTACATCAAGATCATCATGCTTTTCAAGCATAGTTTTCACAGCAGCTGTTCCTGCATGCGTACATCCAACAACGATGACTTTCATCATTATCTAACCTCCTTGTAAGGCAACTTTATCACTTTCAAAAGGAGGAAGACCAAAGCTATGCCCGAGAAAAAAGGCTTTTTTGGCTTAAAAAGACTTGAGATCTTTTTCCTTTCTTAAAACAAGCTTATTTTGTGAAAACATAAACTTATTTCACAAAAAAAGGAAGAATCAAGATTCTTCCCTAGCTTTCAATCCTCATATCTTCCGATTTATGAAAAGCTTTATTCTTTGAGACAAAATAATTAAGCACTAAAGTCAAAAGGAAAAGAGCAAAACCATAGCTCGATATCCGTGAAAAAACCTTGGGTTCTAAACTAATTTGATAGGGGCGTAGAAAACGATTCCCTCCGATTGATAAAAGCCAATAAAAAGCAAAATGAACAAGTGCTGTTAGAAAGGAAAAAACACTGACTACTCGAATGGATGATGGCAGGCCAAAATTAATAAGAAAAGCAAAGATTAAAAGCAAGCCCATTCCCAAGAGCAGAAATCTTTCAATACTACGATAATGATTCAAAAACCACTTCGATTGTCGCAGAATATCTTTTTGTTCATGAGAAATCTTAGGAGAAATTTTTTGAATCGCTTGATCATATTGAGCATTTAGATCAACTTGCGATAAAAGATCTTTCAAAACTTCTCTTTGAATCTCAGGTCGAACAATATCCGATGTTAATTCAGCCATATCATTTAAATAAAGTTCACTGATTTTTTCTGCTTCGGTATTAAGGTCTAGGCGACCACTGGCTTGACCCAATAAAAGATCATCCAAGACAACATCAGCATATTCTTCAACGAAAGCATCCACACTTTCATCTTTTTGAATGTTTGCAAGCATTTTATCCAATTGTGCTTCATAGTCAAAAGGCACAAACTCATTCGCCTTTTCCATCACCATCGCCATATTCTTTTCCACTTCATTTAAAACGACAATTTCCGTAAGTCGCTTTGCTTCCATCTCTGCATATTGCATGCCGGTATACGTCAAAGATAAAACAGCAAAAAGAATAGCAAAGAGGACTGTGATTATTTTTTTCATCGAAACCTCCCAATCTCTCCTTAGTATACTATAGTTTAGTCATGAAAAAAACTTTTCTTCTAAACTTGTCTTTTAAGTTCTGCATGCTATAATGTACATGTTTTCAAAGCATATATCATGACGAATAGGGCGTCATGGTCTCTACCCAGTGACCGCAATCATTGGACTATGCTTTCACAATTTAAATTTTATCTTATCTGTATCATATATGCGTTGAATAAGGCAACGTGTTTCTACCTGAAACCGCAAATTTCAGACTATGATAGAGAGCTTTTAAGCTTTCTGTCGTGGACAGGAAGCTTTTTTATTTCTAAGGAGGAAAAAATGAAGCGAAGATCTTACCTTGCGCTAATTTTACCGGGTATCTTATTGATTCTTTTTGCCTTACTGATTCCCTTATTCTCACTGATTCGTTTAAGCTTTGGGGAAACAGGCTTCAGTCTTGAGGCCTATCGAATCTTTCTATCCGACCCGTTTTATTTAAAAATTATTATTCGAACGATTAAATTGTCGCTAATCACAACCCTATTAACAGTGATTTTCGGCCTACCAACTGCGTACTACATTTCGCAAGCGGAGGAGAAAAAGAAAGGGGTTTTGATGGCGACTGTTTTATTTCCACTGCTTAGCAATGCCGTCGTGCGGGCCTTTGCCTGGATGAACATGCTGGGTAAAAACGGTGTTATCAACAGTTTTCTTTTGAAAACAAAACTTATTTCTGAACCCCTATCGCTCATGTACAGCGAGCTAGCTATCGTCATTGGTTCTGTTTATCTTTTCCTTCCTGTAATGATCACAAGTTTGGTTCCCATTCTTGAAAACATCTCAAAAGATTATTTGGAGGCCGCAGAAAGTTTAGGTGCACAAGACGCAAAGGTGTTTTTCAAAATTGTCTTACCCCTTTCTTTTCCAGGCCTCATGGTCGGAACCGTCCTGGTCTTTACAGGAAGCATGAGTGCATACACAACACCATCACTTTTAGGAGGTAATCAAAACATGATGCTTTCAACCCTTATTCATCAACAAGCAAGCCAATTATCCAATTGGACTTCCGCAAGCATGATTTCTTTTATCATGATTTTAATCAGTATCGGACTGATGAAGGGCATGGAACAACTTGAGAATATTTTTGATAAGAGGTCTTATGATGAAAAATAATCGCCTCTTAAAAGGGATCAGCCTTTTCACTTTTTTGTTTATCCTTATCCCCCTACTCATGATTGTTGTCAGTTCTTTTTCAGATAGCTCCGTCATTCGTTTTCCGATTGAAGGCTTTACTTTCAAATGGTTTAAGGCAGTGTTTAAGTCACGATCTTTCATGTCCGGACTCAAAACAAGCTTTTTCTTGGCCATTATCTCCGCAAGCATCGCCATTTTAGTATCACTGCCTCTTGTCTATGCTCTTTACAGTCGCAAAACACGATGGAATCAAAAGATTCTCAACTTCTTTTTATCGCCAAGCCTTGTTCCTGGCATTATTTTAGGCTTTCTTTTATTTAAAGTCTTTGTCTTAGAACTTCGATTGCCTTTAGGTTTTGCTTTAATCTTGGGTCATGTTTTACTTGTTTTACCCTATGGGGTTCGAATCTTATCCGCGGGGCTTGCGGAATTTGATGCTTCCATCGATGAAGCAGCACGCAGCTTAGGTTGCACAAGACTTCAATCTTTCTATTATGTGATCTTACCTCATCTTAAATCTTCCCTTGTCGGAGCTTTTATGATGAGTTTCATCACATCCTTTAATAACCTCCCGGTGTCCATGTTTCTCAAAGGACCCGGTGTGAGTACCTTACCAGTCGCATTGATGAATCATATCGAATATCACTTCGACCCAAGCGTCAGTGCTTTGAGTGTTTGTTTGATGCTTATAACCTTTGTTTTGATGTATCTTTTCGATCATTTCTTTGATGTCAAAAAAGTTATTTAGGAGGCCATACATGACTTATGCACATTTAAAAAACATCGCTGTATCCTATGACCAAGGGAAAAGCTATGTTCTAGAAAATTTCAACTTAGAAATTCAAGAAGGTGAATTGCTCTCCCTTCTTGGTCCTTCAGGCTGTGGTAAATCCACAAGCCTTCGAGCCATCGCAGGCTTTGTCCCTATTGATAAGGGACAATTTTACTTAGAGGAAAAAGACATGAGTAAAAGTCCCGTTCATGAACGCGACTTTGGCTTTGTTTTCCAAAACTATGCCCTTTTTCCTCATATGACCGTCTTTGAAAACGTTGCCTTTGGCTTAAAAATCCGGAAAATGAACGATGGTGAAATAAAAAAAGCTGTCCATGAAATGCTTGAGATTGTTGATATTGAAGAGCTTGCAGATCGCTATCCCAGTCAACTCTCAGGGGGGCAAAGACAGCGTGTCGCCTTAGCAAGAGCTTTAGTCATTCAACCTAAGCTCTTACTCTTGGATGAACCCTTGAGCAATCTTGATGCGAAACTTCGTCTGCAAATGCGCCATGAAATTCGACGCATTCAAAAACAATTGGGCATTACAACGATTTTTGTGACCCATGACCAAGAGGAATGTTTTGCCATCAGTGATCGTGTTGCCGTGATGAACCAAGGAAAAATCGAACAACTCGACAGCCCAGAAAACATCTATCACCATCCGAAAACAGATTATGTTGCGAAATTTGTTGGTTTTGAAAACTTTTTTGAAAAAGATGGGCAAACTTATTGTCTACGAAATGATGACATTGTCCTAAAAAAAGATGGTGAATACAAGGGAAAGATCATCAGTAAAGAATTTCTTGGTCAGGCTTACCGCTATCGCATCCAAAACCAAGAACATGATTTAATCGTGAATGCCAAAGAAAATTATTCCAGCGAAGAAAGTATCCGTTACACTATCCGAAAAGAAAATATTAAAAATGTGGAGGTTTCTCAAAAATGAAAAAAATTATCACTATGCTTATCATCATCCTTAGTCTCAGTGCTTGTCAAACAAAGAGTAAAGAAGAATTGTATGTTTCCACTTGGGGACTCAATGAAGATATCCTTATGGAAACAGTCATTGAAGCTTTCGAAAAAGAGCACGATGTCAAGGTGATCCTTGAAACAGGATCAACAGTTGAACGCTTTACACGACTTAAAGAAAATCCTGAAAGCAAGATTGATGTCATCGAGCTCTCCCAAGCCATGGCCCATGAAGGCTATGAGCTCGACTTATTTGAAAAAATCAGCCCAGAAAAAGTCAGTAACATCGATCAATTGATCGACAGTGCACAAAAACTCCAAGCAGAAAATGCTTATGGACCCGCTTATGTTATCAACAGTATTGGCATCATCTATCACCCAGAACGAGCCCAAGCTTCCATCGAGTCTTGGGAAGATTTGTGGAATCCTGATTTAGGCCAGCGGATCGCCGTACCTGATATCAGCACTACCTTTGGACCCGCTCTTGTCAATGTCGCTGCCGATGTCGCCGGCGTTCCAATTCAAGAAGATCAAGGACAGGCCGCTTTTGAAAAACTCGGTGACTTAAAAGCAAATGTTGTGAAAACCTATGCGAAGTCTTCTGATTTAGCCATGATGTTTGCCAATGATGAGATCGATGCCGCCATCGTCGGTGATTTCGCTTATGGCCTCATTAAAGATGCGGAACCAGCTGTCGAATATCTCGTCCCTGATTCCCATACCTACGCCAATTTCAACACCATGGAAGTAAACAAACATTCTGAAAACAAAGAACTTGCCTATAAATATATTCAATTCCGCCTCGATGCCGATACGCAAAAAATTTCAAGCCCTGCTTTAAACGAAGCACCGGTTAATCGTAATGTTGAATTGAGTGAAGAAGAAAGTGGTAACATGACATACGGTGATATCGCCGACAGAGCAAAAGCACTCGATTACGGTCTGATCAATTCCTTAATGCCCGAATGGGTTGATCAATTTAACCGTTTGATGAACGATTAAAATGATTGCATTTCGCTCAATTCAAACTTACAATACCGCCTTAAAAACTTTTGAAGAAAACCATGTCTATGTCAAAGATGCGATGATTTGGTATATCGGGCCAGAAGTTTTAGACGCGGATATCGAATGGTATGATGGCAAAGGACTTTACATCATACCAGGGCTCATTGATATGCATATGCATATCGAAAGTTCCATGACCACACCCAGTGAATTTTCAAATAAAGTCTTGCCGATGGGGACCACAACGATTTTAGCGGATGCGCATGAAGTCGCAAATGCTTTAGGGATGGAAGGTTTACTGGACTATATGTCTTATGAACAAAAGATGGATATCTTTTATGCGATCCCCTCTTCAGTTCCTTCAAGTAATCCCCATCTCGAGACGACAAAGGCTTGCTTTGATGCTGAAGAAGTCAATATTTTAAGCCAGCATCCTAAAATAAGAGCTCTTGGAGAAATTATGAACTTCAGTGATGTTGTCTCTTCAAAAGATTCACGTACCAAACGAATCGTCGACAGCTTTCAGGAAGCTTGCCCTCTTTATCCTATCGAGGGCCATATCCCCAAAGTATCCGGCTTTGATTTGGCACGTTTTGCGCATCGTGGTATCGGATCCGATCACACTCAACAAAGTGTTGACTCACTTTTAGAGAAAGTGAAGCAAGGTTTTCTTGTTCAAATCCAAGAAAAATCCATGCATCCTGAACTTTTCAAAGCGATCCAAAAACACCAAATTCATGAATGGGTTTGCTTTGTAACGGATGATGTTTTAGCCGATGATCTTTTAAGAAAAGGCCATATGGATCATCTTATCCGAAAAGCTGTTTCCATGGGGATGCCTATTGAAGATGCCATCTATGCTTCCACATGGGTGCCTGCACGAAGAATGCGACTGGAAGATCGCGGTATCTTAGCACCTGGAAAAAAAGCCGATGCGATTATTTTAAAAGATTTGGATCAATTTGAAATTGTGGATGTCTTAAAAGATGGACACTTTGTCTCTAAACTTAAAAAAGATCCTATCCAACAATCTGCACGCGCTTTCTCAGAAAGCATTCTTCGAAATCCCGTCAAAGCAGCCGATTTTACTTTGCACCCCCCTGTCGCTGAGCAATCTGAAATCTTATTGCGTGTTATGGACCGTGATTTCACAACAACTTTTACCACAGAAAAACAAGTTTGGGCTAAGATTCAAAATAATCGAGTCGATTGGAAAGCAGAGGGCTTAAGTCTTCTTTGTGTTTTAGAACGTTATGGAAAGCAAAGACCCATTGCTTTCGGTTTTGTCGATAAGGCCTTTAAAGAAGATGCGGCCATCGCCACCTCCTGGACACACGACCACCACAATATTCTCGTCATGGGACGAGATGAAGCAATGATGGCGAAAGCAGTCAACGATGTCATTGAAAAACAAGGTGCCATGAGCTTTGTATCAGAGAAACAAAACGCAATCGTTCCTTTAAATTATGGCGGGGTGGTTTCATTTGAACCCTTGGAAACAATTGCGAATTCTTTAGAACAGATTAGAGAAGGCATGATTGCAGCCGGTTTTCAAAGCCACAATGAAATCATGAGTTTTTCCGTCATGGCTCTTCTTGTCTCACCAAGCTTAAAGTTATCCGATCGAGGCTATATCGATGTACGAAAACAAAAGATTCTTCCGTGGTGGGTAAAATGATTTTAGGGGATCTGACAATTATCAGCATGGATGATGAATACAGTGTTTATGAAAATGCCTACCTCATTATCAAAGAAGGCAAAATTACAGAGATTGGTGCAATGGACGATTTGAAAGGGAATTATCGCTCTATGAAAGGTAAACTTTGTATGCCTGGAATGTTCAATATGCATGCTCACCTGGGACTCTGGGCTTTTCGTTCCCTTGCCGATGATATGCCTGATCGTCTTAAAAATTTTCTCTTACCGATGGAAAGAAAATACATGGACGAAGATATGGTCTATACAAGTTCACGTTTAGCGCTTTATGAAAGTTTGGCTTCCGGCATCACAAGCCTTGTTGATATGTACTACTTTCCACAAAGCGTATCCAAAGCCGCTCAGGATCTTGGACCAAGACTTTGGATCGGACAAACGATTCTCGATGATTCACAAATCGATGCAGCAAGTTCCTGGAAAGCATTCACCAAAGAAATCGATCAAGATCGGCAATACATTCAAAAACAAGCCAAACAAAACTATCTTTTGGCTCCCCACGCTCCCTATTCGGTTTCCAAAGAAAAATTAGCATGGGTTCAAAACTACAGTGAAAAGCATCATCTCCTAAAAATGATGCATGTTTCCGAAATGGATTTTGAAATGAAAGCATTTCAAGCAAGTTCCCCTGTTCAATATTTGGATCGGATCGGTATCCTCGATGAGCGCTTTTTGGCCGTACACCTCATCCATAGTGATGAGAAGGACCAAAAAACCTTGTCCAAAAGAAAGGCAAATGTCATCACTTGCCCAGCCGCCAATATGAAATCAGGGAAAGGCATCCCTCGTTTAGAGGAAATGAAGCAAGAAGGGATTAACTTGAGTATCGGAACCGATGGTGCTGTGAGTGGAAACAGCCTTGATTTATTTGAGAAAATGCGCATCACAGCCTACGCACAAAAAACACTTTATCAGGATCGAACACTCTTTTCTGCCAAGGAAATCTTAGCGATGGTCACGCGAAATGCAGCCAAAAGCCTGGGTGTTTGGGATCATCTAGGCAGTATTGAAGAAGGTAAAGAAGCAGATCTTATCTTCCTTGATACCCAAGATTTAAACATGCAGCCAATCTTCGATTATTATGCAAGCCTTGTCTACAGTGCCAAGGCTGAAAATGTCTCAGATGTCATGGTTGCGGGAGAGTGGTTTTATCAAAACAAAGCTTATGCCAAAAAAGCTTATCTTGATATCTTAGAGCTTACACAAAAGCAAGAAAAAACTTTAAGAAAAATTAAAAATGATTCTAAAATCAAAACAAGCATATAAGTTTAAGCGTAAAAAAACCTGCTTATCCCAAAGGATATCGCAGGTTTTTTTTCTATTCTTCTTTATTTCTTAAAAATGCCCATACACCCATTACAAAGAGAATAATACCGCTCATCAATAAACGAGCATCCTTACCAGTTTGTGGTAAAATATTCGTTTCTTTAACTTCTTCAATAGCTTCAGAAGGAACTTCTCTCACTACTTCTTGAGATTTTTTCGGTGAGATTGAGATACTTTCTACTTCTTCAACTTCATAATGGTTTGTAATCACAAAACCTTCTTCCATATTACCGCTAAGGTTTGGTGTATAACCTGGGACTTCAAGTTCTTCGACACTGTATTCGATAGGCTTGCCATCTGCATAAACATCTAAGTTTTCAAATGTGCCTGT
>JASLJD010000028.1 GCA_030152625.1 Erysipelothrix sp. | reverse complement strand
AGATGAAATTTGCCTTCCATCCTTAAATGAACAATCCAATAGTAAGCTCCTTCAAATTGGAAAATCAAATATTTCCCTCTACGAAAAACATCTTGCAATTCCCGATTCATTAAAACCGATAAATCAAAATCGGAATCCTCTTCTAAAAGTTTTGGGTAATAAAACTTGTAGTCTTTAAAAACTTTCCCTTGCAAAGACTTCTTCAAAGTCCTGGCAATGGTTTCCACTTCTGGTAACTCAGGCATTGATATCTTCCAACCAATTACGGCCAACGGTCACCGAAACCTCCAAAGGTACAGGCCAATCGACAATGTTTTCCATAATATCTTTAATTTCTTTTACAAGCGTTTCCATCTCATCTTCATAAACATTGAAAACCAACTCATCATGAACTTGCAAGAGCATTTTACTTCGGTAAGCATGCTTTTCAAGATGAGCTTGAACCTTAATCATGGCTAATTTGATAATGTCGGCCGCTGTTCCCTGAATGGGTGCGTTCATCGCAGCCCGTTCCCCAAAGGATCGTGTACCATGATTACTGGAATGTATTTCCGGAATATAACGACGACGGTGGAAATAAGTGCTGACATAGCCTTGACTTTTACAGTCCTCAATCAAACCTTCCATATAAGCTTCAATTTTTGGATAAGCCATATGATAACGCTTGATAAAATCACTGGCTTGTCCCATGCTAATGTCCAATTGTTTGGATAGGCCATAAGGGCTCATCCCATAGACAATCCCAAAGTTAACGCTTTTGGCTTGTCGACGCATGGAAGCATCGATATCTTTTTGATGAAAGATTTCTCGTGCTGTTCTTTGGTGGATATCTTCTTGATTTTGGAAAGCTTCAATCATTTTTTCTTCGCCTGCCAAGAAAGCAAGAACTCGCAATTCAATTTGAGAATAGTCTAAGGACACTAAATAGGCGCCTTCACTGGCTGTAAAGGCACGACGGATTTCTCTTGTTTCCGGATCCCTTACAGAAATGTTTTGTAGGTTGGGATCACTTGAACTCAAGCGCCCTGTTTGCGTAGCGTGTTGATTGAAACTCGTATGGATTTTGCCATCTTCTTGAATATATTTTGTCAGACCATTCGCATAAGTACTGTAAAGTTTCTGGTATTTTCGATATTCAAGCACCGGTGCAATAATGGGATGTTTATCTTCAAGTTTTTCAAGAACACCTACAGCAGTTGAACGTTTCTTAATTTGTGGTAATTCTAAAACATCGAAGAGAACCTCCGACAATTGCTTCGGAGAATTAAGGTTGAATTCATAGCCGGCATATTGATAAACCTCTTCTGATAAGCGGTCAATTTTCGCTTTGGTTTCATCCGCAATTTTATCCAAGATACTTTGATCAACATCAATCCCCTCAAATTCACAGGATGCTAAAACATGCACCAATGGTTTTTCAATTTCTTCATAGGTGCTCGCGACCTCGTCTTTAAGCGCTTCTTGATGGAGTTTTTCATAAAGTTCGCCTAAATGGATGGAACGTGCATGATATTGATCCTTTCCTTCAAATTCATGGAACCAAAAATCATGTTTATCCTTTAATCTTTCCATGCTTGTTATCGAAGAGTCCACAATGAAAGCTAATAACATGAGATCTTCAAAATCAGACGGGACTTGAACTTGGTGTTTTAAAGCTAAATGAAAGGCTGCTTTACTCTCACTAAAAATAAGCTTCGGAGCAGAAAAAACCTTTTCCCATATTGAGCCATCCTCTAAAGCCTCTTTTTCTAAACAAACACTTTGCTTCCCCTGCGATAAGAAGACTTGAGAAATAACATCGTTTTTATCATAAGCCCAGTAGACATGAATTGTTTTCGTAAAATCTAAATCGTCAAATGCAATGACATCAAATTCAATTTTTTGATCCTTCTCCAAAGCAACATCATCACGAACTAAAGAATCCATATCATATTTACGATAAAAAGCATTGAGGCTTTGATCAGGTTGTTCAAGAACTATTTCATCTAAATCCAAGTCCACAGGAACATCACAATCAATTTTCGCAAGCTTATAAGATAAATAGGCTTGTTCTTTGTACTTGCGTAAGTTTTCCCCCATTTTGCCCTTAATCTCATCTTCATGTTCATAAACAGTTTCAAAATCACCGTATTTTTTAATCAGGCGTAAAGCTGTTTTAGGACCGATGGACGGTACCCCTGGAATATTATCACTGCTATCCCCCATCAAAGCCTTCATATCAACAACTTGTTCGGGTGAAATTTCCTCTTCCTCTAATAAAGCTTGGCGATCCATAATCTTGAGATTGGTCAGACCTTTTTTCATTAAAACCACGCGGACATTGTCATCAATTAACTGCAGCATATCTTGATCCGATGTGAGGATGTCGATTTCAGCATCGGGATAACGTTTGGATAAAGTACCAATGATATCATCCGCTTCATAGCCTGCCAATTCAAAACGCTTAATAGGATAAGCATCGAGAAACTCTCGAACCAATTCAAATTGCGAAATCAGTTCTGGATCTAAGTCAGGACGCGTCCCTTTATAATCATCATACATTTCGTGTCGGAATGTTTTTTCTTTGGTATCAAAGGCTACCAGCAGATGGGTCGGCTCGATGATTTCCAAAGCTTTTTCTAACATCGTTGAAAAGCCATACACAGCATTGGTCACAACACCTGAATCTGACATCATCAAACCTCGACCTAAGGTGCCATAATACGCTCTAAATAACATAGAATTACCGTCTAATAATAAAATTTTATTCATGCATAACCTCTTTCTTTCTAAGTAAGAAAAACCCTTAATGCTCATCGAACAAAATGGCTTCAAGGGCTTCTAGATTTTGATACATTTTATCAATATAATCATATCCATTTTCTTCATCTTCTTTACTTAAACTGAACAAGTTACTGAGTTTAAGTTCCTGAAGATTCAGTTCTTTTTTTAATTGATTGAAGATTTTCTCATAGTCTTTGGGCATGTTTTCTTCGCGAGCAATATATTCCACTGAATCTCGTATAAATGTTTCACGAATCACATCAAGCATTGCTTCATCCGGTAAAACACCATACTTCGACATGACAATAGGATAAATTCCAAGATGGAAACTTTTTTGCCAATTACCAAAACTTGGGCTCATCACCGCAATATTTAAGACTCGATCAGCGTCACGAAGATTTTGAAATGCTGATTGCAATTGCGTGAGTTCAACTTCTAATTCTTCGAAGTTTTGAGTAAACAAAGCTTCATCATCAGGGATTTCATTGGCTAATGTATCCTTGATTGTACGTGCCATCGACGTCATCGCTACAGGATCCATCCACAAGAAAGGATCTTGTTCATATTGGTCCACCGCTTCAAAAAGAGGCGAATCATAATAGTCTTCCTCTACAAGGACATACTTTCCACTTGTATAAACTTTTGTATAGCGCTGAAAAGGATATAAAGAAGAAAGTTCTGACAAGTCAATAAGCTTGAGTTTCTTTTGATTTTTGATTTCTTCATTATATAAGTCGAAATACGGCTCAAGTTCTTGAATGTAAAAAAGAATGTCTGCATTGTCAATCAAGTCTTGATAATCTTCACGCATTTTCGCCTTTTGAGCAGTCTCACCTACCGAAAGATTGTGGACCTCAACACGATCCCCTGCTATTTTTTCAACTAAAAAACTTACAGGATAATTCGTTGTCAGGACCTGGATCTTCTTTGGTTGACAGGCCGTTAATGTTAAAAGTAAAAACAATGAAATCATGATTTTGCTTAGCCGTTTCATAGAACCCTTCTTTCTTCTTTTTCAATGAATATTATAGCACATTCTTAAAGTATTTTAATAACCGGATAAATCTTGTGTTTTCGTTAAAATAGCATGATGAATCCGTTTGTAAAGACTTAAAATAAGTGGAATAAAGAGAATATTTAAAACTGCTATCCAAAAGAATCTGAAAGCAAGAAAATATTGATAAGTCATGTTTAAATGATGAATGTTCTTAGCGATTGAAAAAGCAATGCTTTCCTGTAAAAACATCGCCACTAAAGCAATGGTTGAAAACTCAACAAAATTCGTGGAGACATGTCTTTGCCAGTAAGATAAAATAAACAAGGTCAAAAGATAAGATATCAAATAAATTGGAAAGGATTAGAGATGATTCAAATCCATCCACACGGATAAGACAGCCCCTTTTAGAAGTGTCTTTTCCAAGTTTTCATTTTGCATCAGCAAAACCAATCCTAAAAAAGTAAGTTTAGGGCTAAATACAAAGGGGCTGTCTTATCCGTGTGGATGGATTTGAATCATCTCTCATCCTTTCCAATTTA
>JASLJD010000010.1 GCA_030152625.1 Erysipelothrix sp. | reverse complement strand
GGCTTCTTTGGATCACTGTTTTTTTCAGAATCTTGTTGAAAACTAACATGAGTTTCTGCTGTAGTTTCTGAATCTTGTCCTTCCTTTTCAACCATTTTCTTCAAGTCTTTTTGAAGCGAAGTTTGATCTTCCACTGACTTTTTATCATCGATTTTCGGATCATAAAAAGGCAAGGATTTCTTTTTCAACTTTTGAGGATCCTCTTTGAGTACTTTGGCCGTATGGTCGAGCACTTGGTTAAGTTCAGCAGTGTAAACATTCCTCTTCTGCTCAAAATAATCTTCTTTATCACCTATCGGTTCAATACCTAATTCATTCAAATCATTGCAAACCCGATCAATGGCCTTTTCTTTATCTCGATAATATTCACTTCCACGTAAGCGAATAAATTTCCAACCAATTCTTTCTAAAACAGTCTGTCTTTCTAAATCTTCCAAAATTTTATCTTGACCACTGTGATAACGTTCGCCGTCACATTCGATTGCGACTTGCTCATTGCTACCATAAGCGACCATATCGATTCTAAACGTTCCAACTTGCTTTTGCTGCTCAATCTTATAGCCTCGTCCAATCAAGGCTTTCGCAACTTCTTCTTCAAATGGTGAATCGGATAAGGACTCAATTTTCTCTTCTTTGAAATAGGGGTTTCGCACATGTTCTATTAACTTCCTGCGATAGTCTCCATGTTTTAAATCTTTCTCTAAATCTAAAGAATGAACAACCCACAATTGATCACGTGCTCGACTAACCGCAACATTATAAATTTTCTTTCGGCTATCATTTCTTCCCACGCCATGAAGGCTTAAAGGACTGTCTTTTTCATTGCTTTGAACCAAAGATAAAATCATCACATCGCGTTCATCTCCTTGAAAAGAAGATGAACGGCCGACGACAATCTTTCTTTTTTCCATTTCATCCGGTGAAATATGTTTAGAGATTTCCCTTAAAATTAATTCTTCATGTTTAGGGGATGATAACATCGTAATCACACCGATGCTAAGTCCATCGTATGCCGGGGTTTTTGTCATACCATAAATAATCGCACCGATTGCTTGCGCTTCTGCTTGATTCGATCTTCCCCTATCTTCATACTGACCATTATCGACTCGATATTCCACAAGCGCTGGAAAAACTTGAGCCGTATTGCTACCTCTCAGGGCGCTAATTTGACCATCATATGAGTCAAAGCTACTGAAATCAATAATTTCTGGTACACAACGGAAATGTTCTTTTAACATTAAAGATTCATAAACATTGCCTGCTAAGTCATAAAGAGAGGTTTCGCCACCAAGAATATCAAAATATTTCATTTCTTCTTTTTCAAAGTAAGTTTGTTTAAGACTTTGAATTTCATCATCTCTTAAAAACGAACTTGGGGACACCTGACGATCATCTCCAACAACAATCACTTTTTCACCCAAGAACAGGCAAGCTAAATCCGTGATATCAGCTTGGCTAGCCTCATCAACAATAACTACATCAAATTGATTAAGTCCTGGCGTCATGTTATTCACTACTTGATCCATCGGCATGATCCAAGTAGGAATCGCTCTTTGGGCATCTTTCATCAGTTCTCGAGCATGACGTCGATAGCGTGCTGCTCTTTTACCTGTTCCCTTACCAATGAGCCCCATATACATCTTCCATGTATTCAAAATATTTTGAAGTTCGCGATCTTCTTTTGTTCGCATAATCAAAGCATACCAAGCTTTTTCAGCTGCTAATTCAGCTGTCGTTTCTCGAAATTTTTGACCCGTTCGATAAGATAAATCAAGGATTTCATTGTAGTTATAATTTAAAACCTCATCGATAATAAGGGCATACTGTTTGAAACGCCAGGCTTCTTCAATTTGACTTGGTACATGTTCATAGCCATGAATACCTTTTCGCTCTCGAATAGCAAGAGCCCAAGCTGGCGCTGCTTTTTGTAGTTTTGTAAGCAAGTTTTCTCGTTTATTCGCAACAACACTCTTATAATAAGTTTGTGATACTTCTGAAAAGAAAAGTTCATACTTTTCAACATCTTTTTCATTCAAAGCTTTAATCATTCGATTATTATAATAAGAACTGCTCTCTTTTTTCAAAATCTCTAAACTCTTTTCAAATTCTGGCACTAAGCGCTTCAAATCGAGCATCGACTGAAGAACCTGATGTAGGGCTAAACCATAGGATTGAAAATCATCCATGATTTTGTTTAATTGCCCTTCCACAGTTTTTTCCATTGAACTATCGAAGAGATATTCCATTCTCACGCCGGTCTCAGTCATTTTCTTCTTGAATTCTTCGTACCGTGTTGTCCATCCTAAATAGTAGTCAATCTCTTCAAGACTGTTGTAAGCAGCTTCAATACTCTCAAAATCTCCAATTAAAGGTTTCCAATAACGCATCAAATTTTCTTCATGATATTTGAGATCAACAGAATAAAAAACCAGTTCTAAATCTTCTTTGTTCGATACAGGACGACCATTCAATGTAAAATGACTTAAAACATCTTTATACTTTTTATTGATCATCTTCGAAATACCAAAACCTAAAGTCCCATGTTTTTGGGCCATCTCCGGTAATAATTGACGTAATTCCTCTAAACTTAATGCTCCACTGTAATCTATCTCCTTGGCAAAAAGTTTATCGACATATTCGTTTTCCTTCTCATCAGCTATTCGAATACTTGTCTTAAGCTCATCCCAAACATTTAAATGATTGCCCGCT
>JASLJD010000009.1 GCA_030152625.1 Erysipelothrix sp. | reverse complement strand
TGATCACCTTTCCATTTCGAATTTTATCTAAATAAAGATTACGTAAGTTTAGAGTGAAAGTCAAAACTAGTGCCCATAAAAAAAGACTCCGAAGAGTCTTTAGTTTTGATATAAATAATAAAGAAGAAGCGATAAAAGCAGTACAAAAAGAATTTTAATTAAAAGCATGCTTGTTTTGCGCCAACTATAAACCTCATTAAAAGCATCGGCTAAAGCTTTTACATCACCCATATCAGAAAGCGCCATGTTTTCGGCCTCTTCCTTAGAGAAATGAAGGCCTTCATAGTAGGCTATCGCATCCTCAAAATGCTCCATAATCTCACGCCGTATTTTTCGTCGAACGAAAGGGTTTTTTATACGAGCCACCAGCTCATCAAGGTAGTCTTCGATCATTTTGGACCCTCATCACTTGATGATATGCGCGCAAAGACTGAAAACATGCCGACTCTTCTTTATCGAGTTCTAATAAACCACTGATGGTCAATTGATAATATCTTCGACTTTGACCCCTTTTTTCCTGGCGATAAGATTTCACAAAACCCGCTTGCTCTAAGCGATGAAGACGCGGATACAAGGAACCTTCAGACATCACAAAAACATTTTTGGGATAGAAACGTAGGCTTTCGATGATTTCATAGCCGTGCATATCCCTCTGTTCAAGAACCGATAAAAGCAGCAAAGTCACGGTCTTATCTAAAAACGCATCTTCTTTCATCCTATCAGCCTCCTTATAACTATCATAACACAGCTTAAGGATGCAAGAGCGAAGTCTTTAGCCTATACTATAGATAAACAGGAGGTTTTTTATGCAAACAATCATTTTTTTCGGTGATTCAATCACCGACTCATTCAGAAATCAAAACGCAGCAATTGGCACAGAAGCTCAGCTAGGTATGGGTTATGTACGCCATCTTCACGCACGACTCCTCAGTGAAAACTGGGATCGAAAAGTTCAATTCATCAACCAAGGAATCAGTGGGAATACAACAAGACAACTACTCGAAAGGATCGAAGAGGATGTTTTAGCTATCGATGCTGATCAAGTCTTCATGATGATTGGCATCAATGATGTTTGGCAACGCTTCGAACCCACACGTAAAAATGAATGGATTTTCCCAGAAGATTTCCAAGAGTATTATCAAAGCTTAATTGAAAAAATACTGGGAAGCGACAAAGAACTGGTCCTACTTTCGCCCTTTTATCTTGAGACCGATCATGATGATGCGATGCGAAAACTTCTCTTTGAATATCAATTAATCATTCAAGACTTAGCGAAAGAATACAAGCTCGATTACATTGATGTGCAAAAAACAATGGATGCTTATTTAGAAAAGCACCCCTATACAAGGATTTCGGAAGATAAGGTTCATGTCAACCATATCGGCAATGCATTGATTGCCAATACGATTTATGATTATATCAAAGAAAAAGAATGCATCTAGAGCATTCTTTTTTCATTGAATTTTTATTTTTCCATCGACAATGGGATAATCTTCATTTTGATAAAATTCATGGGGGATACCATAAGGTGAGATAAGATAGTCGTTGAGAAACTGATCCAATTCATGTTCATAGATTTCTTTAAGGCCCAATTGTTTAAAGTAAGCATAAACAGCATCGGGCATCGAAGCATAGGCACCTTTCTTAACAAGCACACCCCAAGTACTGAGCATTTTATCAGGACCGATTGAAAACAGATCGAAATGCTCACTCAATTCGTTTTTCAAAATCGAAGCAATGCTTTCATGCGTCCATACGATTTCTTCATGAGGCAAAAAAGCCTTATCATAAATTGCTGCGATGGTGATAAAAGGCTTGGCTTCTAAAAGATCTTCGACTTCTTTTCGCATCTTCGCAAGACTTTGTGAAGATAATTGAAGTTTAGGTGCATAGAAGATGTTTTTAGACTTGCGAATACAGTGATGAAAAACCGTCTCAATCAGATAACGGCTTTCATTATAAGAAAGATTGTATTCACTGCTGAAATCGTAGAGTTTATCAATATCAAGCAAATCGTTTTCGCCAAGCTTAAGAATCCTTTGAATGCGTTGAATGCTCTCTTCAGGCATGCTTTTCACAAACCAAATCACACCATCATCGTAGGCAAAATCATATTCAAAATAAAATTGAAGAAAATAGCTAATATCTTCTTTGGTGTAAATCTCATAAGCAGAAAAGTCATTGAAAAGATTCACAACCTCAATAAATTCGGACACTGAAAAATAACCTTGTTTTTCAAAACGTCGAGATAAAATTGCAACAATTTGATCGCGTTTTTTAAGCGGAGCGACCGATGATCGATGAATATAACGCGAATAACCCCAACGAAGAATATGAGGACTGTCTGTAAGCGCAAAGTAAACCATGGTCTCTGAATGATATTTGAACTCCTCTTTAATATGCTCTAAAAAGACTGAACTTTGCTTTTCTTTTAAATAATTTTCAATTTGTTCATCAAGGCTGACAAATTGGGCACCGGTTTTTTTAATCACATCGCGATTCATTTCAAAGGAATCCCCAATCACTTCTTCTAAAGCACTGCGAAGATGATATCGATTTGAAATCCCTTTTGCTAATAATTCCTCTTCATAAATATTGAAAATCTCAGGAAAATAAAAAGATTCTTTCGATGATTTTTTCAAATCTTCAACGATCCCATGAATCACTTGTCGATCAAAACTAAAGTGATCAGCATGAAGCCAAAGCGAACGATCAATAGCCTTCAGTTCAGGGGTTAAACGTGAGACCAATTGCCGAACATTGATATCCTCTGTATCGATGGGGAACAATGATTGAGCCTTTTTAACCATTTGACTGAAGTCGTCTGTTTCAACCATTTGCTTGAGTTCAATCCCCTGGGGATAAAATTCTTTGATCACATAAAGATAAGGAGCGGCGACCCGATCCATCTTGACCAAAGTCTCATCAACTTCATAGAAACGATCTTGCATTAATTTCTTTTTAATATCATGAAAATCATAGTATTGAATATCTTTTTTCTCTAAAAAGGATAAGACATGGCTGATGTCTCTTTTTTCAACGGTATCTTGATTCGATAAATATTGAATTTGTTCAGCAATAATCGCTTCGTTTTCCTTAGAATCAATGACAATCTTCTGGACATCTTCATCATATTTAAAAGCATCATTTTCCTCAAAAATAAAATAAATCAGTTTGATATCATCCGAAGAAAAAAAAGCTTCGATTTTCTCAAGATTGAGAAAACCATTTTTAGAAAAAAGATAAAAAGAAGCATTCTTAACAAAATAATCGAAAAGTTCCAGAGCATTGTTTTGAATTTGTCGAATGCGTTCTCGACTTAATTGATAATCTTCGCCAATATCTTGCAAAGTATATTTTTGCGAGCGATAGACTAAAACTTCCTTTTCTTGTTGCGTCAACATCT
The DNA here is from genome assembly GCA_030152625.1 of Erysipelothrix sp. GTDB lineage: Bacteria > Bacillota_I > Bacilli_A > Erysipelotrichales > Erysipelotrichaceae > Erysipelothrix. Next base: position 997 of record JASLJD010000009.1, on the reverse strand, counting down.
TCATGATGATTTGAAAATACTCTTCCGGATAAAAAAGCATCTCATTGAGACTGGCGACATCCAAGTCTAAAAATTCACGACAAGTGATCTCATGGAAGCGTTTCTTATTAAGAGCTTTTTCCCTGCCATTTAAAAAGGCGATATTGCCGCAAGGGACATTGGCTAAGCGATCCATCGCTAAAACATCTTGCACTAAAAAATACTTCTCTTTTTCCAAACGATTCAAATACTCTTTACGTGCAAGCCGTTCTTTCTTCACATTTCGAAAACGAACCAATGGATAATACACTCGTCCACCTATATATTTTTTCATCCGCTACACATCCCTGATATTTTCTTTACTTCCAACACATCGATGATCATCTCGCAATTAAAACTTTTACAAGGTAAGCGATTTCAAAACTTGTTTACATTATAACATATCTCTCTAAAATCCATACGAAAAGAAAAAAAGACCTTCACTCAAAGGTCTTTTCATCTGCTCTTTTACTTATGAACTTGATAATCGATGAGATCTCTTGCAAGATCTGCCTTGCTGGTATGCTCATCTTTATCAACAATCATCACTTTCTTATTGGCCATGGCTTCATAGCCATAAAGCTCTTCTAAAAACTTCTGAGCTTCTTTTTCTTGTTGATGAAGCGCAAGCTTGCCCTCGCCCTTACGAAGACGATGGATGACAAATGCAGCAGCACCGACAACAGTCGCTCCGATAACGAGATGTTTCAAACGATTTTTCTTTTGCATCACAACACCTCCTGACTATCTTTATTATAACAAAATTACAAAGAAAAGCGTTCCAAAATGCAAAAAAGAAGCATTGAATGCTTCTTTTAAGCGCCAGATCAATAAAAATTAAAGCTTATGTTCTTCTTTATAGCGACGACCCAATTGATCCGCAACAATTAAAGCAGAAGCGACAGCTTCTTCTGTCACAGCAAAAGGCATGGCATGGATCGACTCTTCAGGAATACAAGCGATCTTCGCAACTTCCATC
>JASLJD010000082.1 GCA_030152625.1 Erysipelothrix sp. | reverse complement strand
CCCAACGTGATGAAAATTACGGTTTTAGAAGATCGAGATATGGATGCTTTAGAACGATTTTTTAGAAAAAACAATCTTTATACTTGGATGCATCCAAGGGCTAAAACATTGGATCTTTTACCCGAACATTCGAATAAATATGAAGCTTTGAAGAAGCTAGGGATTACAGATTATATTGCAATGGGCAATGATGTGAATGACCGAGAAATGCTCGAGAATGCGAGTGTATCGGTAATGGTTGACTACCACGAAGAACTCGTAGACATCTCTGATAAGCAAATTGCTTCCGATGATCATTATCGTAAGCATCTTGAACGCATTTTTGCAAACTATTTATGATTGAAAAGGAGTTAATAAAATGAAAGGTTTCCATCATGTTTCTTTGATTACCAAAAACAAGGAAGCAAACCGACAATTTTATGAAGATATTCTAGGTTTACGACTTGTCAAGCAAAGTTATCATCAAGAAAACAAACAAACACCGCATCTTTTTTACGGGGATTACAGCGCTTCGACGGGGACGCTTGTATCATTTTTTGAATTTCCTACGGTGGGACAATCTTATTGGGGGAAAGATCGCATTGCCGATATTGCTTTTTTGTTGAAATGCGAAGATGCTTTGCATTTTTGGCACAAACGATTAAAGGAGAAAGGCATTGAGTGTAGCGACATTGACCTTTATTTTGACAGCCTTGCTTTCGATTTTAAAGATCCTGACGGGTCTTCCTTAAAGATGTTTGTAGCTCTACCTCATCAAAGACTCTATGCAGATAGGGAAGAAAGAAAGTCGGAAATCCCATTAGACTATCAAATTATGGGGATTGGTCCTGTTTCTTTGCATGTTTCAAAGCTTGATGAAAGTGTCGCCTTTCTAAAAGAAGTTTTTAAAATGAATTTACTCGGTTTTTATGCACATCCTCGAAACGAAGACAAATATGTTTATGTTTTGGAAGATCGTGAAGGTGCACGTTTTCATGTGGAAGATGCTTCGGATCTCGACCAACAAAAAGATGGCCGTGGAAGTGTTGATCATGTGGCTTTGACGGTAGAGGATATTTTTGCATGGGAAAAAAGGCTTGATGATTTAGGGCTTGATCACAGTGGTGTGATCGACCGTTATTATTTCAAATCTATTTATGTGGAAGATCCATCAGGTATTAATTATGAACTTTCAAATACAAAGCCAGGCTTTTTGGTCGATGAATCGCTTGAAGAACTCGGTTCTGGCTTAAAAAAAATATAGTTTAATAAGTTTTGAAACTTTGTTATAATGTAGTCAAAGATTGATTGAGAGGGAGATGTAAAGTGATAGATCATCCAATGAGAGAGGTTGTCGAAGCATTTGAGTTCAAAGGTGAGTGGCGAGATATTGAGGATTTTGGTGATGGCCACATCAACGATACCTATCGTTTGGATTTCGGAGAAAAACGTTATCTGTTACAAAGGATTAATCATTATGTTTTTAATAAACCGAATGAATTGATGGACAATGTCTTACGTGTTACAGAGCATTTAAAAAGAAAAATTGCCGAAGAGGGGGGCGATGTTGATCGCGAGACGCTCTCGGTAATCCTTACACAGGATGGCAAGGAATATTATCAAGACAAGGATGGCTTATATTGGCGCGCTTATAATTTTATCGAAGGAAGCGAGTCTTATAATTTAGTGGAAAATCCGAAAGATTTCTATGAGTCGGGTTTAGCTTTTGGTCGTTTTCAAGCATATCTTGCAGATTTTCCGATTGAAACACTGCATTATACTATTGAAAACTTTCACCATACACCCAAACGTTATGATAATTTTGAGCAGTCTCTGGCGGAAAACAAAAGTGGCCGAGCTCATTTAGCTGAAAGTGAAATTCGCTTTGCACAGGAAAGAAAGGATTTCACTTCGATTCTTTGGGATGCCTATCATGAAGGCAGGATTCCTTTAAAAGTAACGCATAATGACACAAAGCTTAATAACGTTCTTTTTGATAAGGAGAACAAAAAAGCTCTCTGTGTTGTTGATTTAGACACGGTTATGCCAGGATTTTCATTGGATGATTTTGGTGATGCGATACGCTTTGGTGCGAGCACCGCTTTGGAAGATGAAAAGAATTTAAGGAAAGTTAAAATTGATTTGGAACTTTACGAAGAATTCACAAAAGGATTCATTGAAGGGGCTGAAGGCACCTTAAAAGAAGAAGAAATCAAGCTCTTTCCAGAAGCGGCAAAGGTGATTACGCTTGAAACAGGCTTGCGTTTCCTAAGTGATTTTTTAGATGGCGATAAATATTTCAAAACGCAATACCCTGAGCATAATTTAGTTCGAGCAAGAACCCAATTTAAACTTGTTGAAGAAATGGAAGAAAATTGGGATGCGATGAAAGAGATAACACAAAAATATCTTTAAATTGAATGAACAGACCGGTTTAAGCCGGTTTTTTTATGTCTTTTTTGCGAAACATAAGGAAAGTGCTATAATGATAAAGATTAAGGTAGGAGGAAGTAATTGATGGAAATTGTTTTGGTTAGACATGGCTATTCAACAGCCAATCGAGATGGTTTATACAGTGGTTGGATTGACGTATCGATAACAGAAGAAGGGCGTAGAGAATTAGAAGTTTTTCGTGATCAATATCATTACCCACAAACGGATCGTTATTATACCTCGGATTTAAAACGAGCAGTTGAGACCTTTGAGGTTCTCTATCCCGATCAAATAATCGATGAGCAAAGCAAATCTTTGCGTGAAATCTATTACGGGGAACTTGAAGGTGAGGTTTGGGGAACGCGCCCTAACTTTAGCTTCAATGATCATTTCTTCAGAAATGAACGTGTTTATCAGGCGGAAGTATTCACAGAATTTGCGCATCGAATTTATTCTAAATTAGAGGAGATTGTTTGGGATCTTAAAGAAAATAATTTAGAAAGTGCAACGATCGTTGCGCATGCGGGTGTTATTAAAACACTGCTAATTCTTTTAGAAAACAGACCTTTTAGTGATTTTAATCGCCTCGATGCACCCAATGGCTTGGGCTATCGCTTGAAAATAAAACTTGATGAAGATAAGCGACTTCAATTAATTGAGCGTAAAGAATTGGAGCTTGTTTAAAAGAATGGTAAAGAAGATTGTTTTTATTCGACATGGTAAAACAGATTCGAATTTAGAACATCGTTTCAGCGGGTGGGAAGAAGCGGAATTGTCGGAAGAAGGCATTCAGGACTTAAAAGAATTTAAAAAGAACTTAGATTATCCCCGAACGGACCTGTACTATAGTTCTGATTTAAAAAGATCGGTGGACACTTTTAAGTTTTTGTTTGGCGATACAGAGCGTTTGTATCGTCTTGAACCGGGTTTCCGAGAATCTCACTTTGGAGAGATTGATGGTAAGAAATCGAAAGCAGCTAAAGGGATTCATATGCGAAAAGAATTCATTCAGAATAAAGCCCCTTTTTCTGCTGAGACACTTACAGCTTTTTCGAGTCGAATTTATATGTCTTTGTCCCGTGTATACGAAGAACTCTTACTTTTAGATCTTGATAGTGCAACGGTGGTTGCCCATTCAGGGACATTGAAAATGTTGCGTATTATTTTGGAAGACCGTCCTTTTGAAGATTATTTTTCTTTAAATATGGCCAATGGTCGTGGTTATTGGGTGAAAATTCAAAGGGATGAATTTAATCGTTTTGAGCTTGTCGACATTGATGATTTATAAGAAAAAGACTGCTGTCATTTTATTTGACGGCAGTCTTTTTTTAAAGTAATTGTTGGTGACGTTTGAGCGTCCAATCAATTGACTTTTTGAGTTTTTTTGGCTCTAAATCCTCTTTATTGATTAATTCAACTTCTCCATAACGCTTTTTCAT